>CAYSRK010000103.1:0-5611 GCA_964433385.1 uncultured Spirochaetales bacterium | reverse complement strand
GTACTAAGTGCGTTGTGAACCGCAGCTTTAGCTGCAGCTAGTACCATGCCCTTTTAGGGCGGTTATAAAACCTCCGGCTTTGCCGGAGGATATGTTATTCGAGATAGCGCTCGTCGTCCCCGCCGGCTACTCGATCGACAAGTTCGGCCGCAAACCGATGCTCATCCTCACCCTGCTTGTTATGGCCGCCGGCATCGTAACCCTCAACCATGCCCATGATTTCACCTCACTGCTGACAGTATCGCTGCTTATCGGGTTGGGAAACGGCATCGGCAGCGGGATCAATATGATCTTCTCAACCGATCTCGCTCCCGACGGGTCGACGGGACTGTTCATCGCCTTCTGGCGGGTTATGACGGAAATCGGCATGGCGGTGGGACCGCTTCTCGTCGGTATTATCTCTTCGGCATTCACCCTCGGGGCAGCTGTCCCGGTGATAGCAAGCTTCGGCCTCGCGGGCGCCCTGATCATGCTCCTCTTTTACCGGACCTGAGCTTCAGCTCTCCTTCCCGTACTCGAGCAGGAACACCTGGTAGGCGAGGATAGACCCCTCGATTTCTGCCTGTTTGAACTCCCCGCGGCCGACCCAGCCGTGGCCTTCATAGACGTAGAGACTGTCAAGTTCGTTCTTCACCGTCTCAAGTGAAAAGGTGTCAAGCGCGGAACGTCGCTTGAGGGCAGAGTAGACTGAATCAAAGGAGTCGTCAAGAATTTTCTGGTAGAGATCCATAGAGCCATCATATCTCATAGAGGAACATTGCAGAAGAGAAAATCCCGGAATTTTTTCTACAAGCCGCCCTTTTTACAGCAGCGAGCGGGCGAGCAGACAGGCCCCCTCAAGCGCCGTCCCTGAAGGACTGACTACGGTAAGCTCGGGAAGATGCTTCGCAAGCTTTTCCCTCAGAAGCTCGGGAACCAGCGGGTCCTTTTCCAGGACCCCGCCGGCAGCAACCAGCTCCCGACAGCGGATCTGATCATCCCACACGCTCCTGACCAGACTCAGCAGCTCCTCAGCGGCAGCATTGAGCACATCTCCGGCGAGCGGATCCCCCTCGCGGGCAGCTTCGGTTACCAGCGGAGCCAGTGCCCCGATGTCGGCTTTGCCTGCCCGGTGATGCACATAACCGATCAGATCATCCCGCTCCTTGAGTGAACACGCTGCAAGCAGCCGCGGCAGCAGCCGGGTCGGCAGATCCCTGCCCTCACTGCTGCGCAGCGTCCTGACCAGCGCCTCGTGGGCTATCCACCAGGCCGAACCTTCGTCACCGAGCATGTATCCGAATCCTCCGCTTCGGCGGATCGACCCGTCCGATCTCCTGCTGAGGGCAAGGGAACCGGTCCCGCTGATAAGGGCATACCCTTCGAGGGACCGCAAGCCTCCGCAGAGAAGAATCTCTCCGTCGCTGCAGAGGTGGAGCGGAGTATCGGGAAGGAATTCCCGGAGGAACGAGCCTATTTGCTCCCGCTCAGCCTCCCGGGCCAGCCCTGCGCTGCCGATACATCCGGCGGCAATCCTGCCGAAGAGGGGTGAGCGGGCGAGGGGAGTGAGAAGCTCCCTGAGATTATTCCGCACGGCATCGGGAGAAGCCGAATAGATATTCGTGCTGCCCCCCTCAGCGCGGTGCACCACCTGCCCCTCGCCATCGCAGACAGCCAGGCGGGAGCGGGTCCCGCCTCCGTCGATTCCGAATACAAAGGACTGCCTCACAGTTTCGGCTCCCCGCCGCCGGCCATATCGATGGCACGGTTGATGCTCCCCCCGCTCCTGTCAAGCAGGTCACGGGCCTGATTGCGGGTGAGCCTCAGCAGCGCCATCAGAATCGCCACCCGGACATTACCCTCAGAGTCCCCATAGAGCCGCTCGGATTCAGCGGCCGTGCAGCCGGTAACCTCACGGATCAGCCGCTTCGCCCGGTCAATGAGCTTCGCGTTGAGCGGCAGCAGGTCAACCATAAGGTTGTTGTATACCTTGCCGATTCTGATCATTGCGGCGGTCGTTATCATGTTGAGCACCAGCTTCTGGGCGGTGCCTGATTTCATCCGCGTTGAACCGGTTATAATCTCCGGTTCAACGGCGAGGTAGATCCTGTGGTCGGCGTGGTCAAACACTTTAGAATGCTCGTTGCAGGAGAGAGCTCCGACCCTTGCCCCGATACTGCGGGCATAGGCCATAGCCCCTATGACAAACGGAGCCTGGCCTGAGGCGGTGATGCCTACCAGTACGTCATGCGAAGAAAAACCGCGGGATACAAGTTCCAGCACCCCGGCCTCCGGGTCATCCTCAGCCGACTCCACAGCTGTGGTGAGCGCCGGCGTTCCCCCGGCAATAATCCCCTGGACCATCGTGGGAGGAACCCCGAAGGTGGGGGGACACTCCGATGCATCCAGCACTCCGAGCCGGCCGGACGTGCCTGCCCCAATATAGAAGAGCCTGCCCCCGCGCTTGAAGGAGGCGACAACATCGTCGACAAGCTCGGCGATCTCGTTGAGCCGCAGCCCGACTACAGCCGGAACCTTGCGGTCCTCCTGATTGATGATCTGAAGAATCTCCCGCGTCGATTTCGTGTCGATCCGGTAGGAGGCTGGATTACGCTGCTCGGTCATAGGCAGGGAGTGGGCCATCGTGCTGCTCCTTTGGGTCCCGGTGCTGCTCATTTAACCGCACCTGCGGTCATGCCCTTGATAAAATACCTGGACATGAACAGATACAGCAGCAGCATCGGCAGTATCGCTATTGAGAGCCCGGAGAAGAGAAGACTGTAGTTGGTGCTGTGCTGTCCGAAGAACGTGCTCAGCCCGACCGGGAGGGTCTTGATCCGGTCGGACTGCAGGAAGACCAGCGGGAAGAAGAAATCGTTCCAGATCGGTACGGAGTTGTAGATTGTGACAAGCGCAATTGCCGGGGCTGTCATGGGCATGACGATTCTCCGGTAGATGGCGAAATCGCGGCACCCGTCAATTCTTGCCGCGTGCTCAAGCTCAAGGGGAATCCCCTTCATGAAGCCGGAGAGGATGAAAACCGTGGAAGGCAGACCCATCGCTATGAAGATCAGGATCACTGAGAGCTGCCTGTCCATCAGGCCGAGACGCTTGATCAGCAGAAAGAGCGGGATCACCGCGGCCTTGAGCGGCAGCATGATGCCGCTGAGGAAGAGCATGTAGATGATGATGCTGCCGCGGAAGACGTACCGGGAGACGCCGTAGGCTGCCATCGAACCGAAGAGCAGCACGAAGGCCATCGCTGTCACCGTAACCGTCACGCTGTTGATGAAATAGCGGTGGAACCCCCTGTCAACCCAGACCGTCCGGAAATTCGCGAAACTGAACGACTCCGGGAGAGAAAACGGCTCGGTTATGATGCTGCGGTTCGACTTGAAGGAGGAGAGCACCATGTTCAGCAGCGGATAGATGATCAGCACGACGTAGAAGACCATGATCAGCAGCATCAGCAGGATGAACCCCTTTTTCAGTACGGAAGCGCCGCGGAAACGGAAGTCGGTGATCACAGCTGCACCTCCTTCCTGCGGGTGAAGAACACCGATAGCGCCGAGACGGCGAGGGTCAGCAGGTAGATGACCAGCCCGATCGCCGAACCTATCCCGATTTCTGGACTGCCGGCATCAACCGACCCGAAGGCCGTGCGGTAGAAGAGGGTTCCGATGGTATCGGTCGAGTAGTTGGGTGAACCGTCGAGCCCGGTCATAGTATAGATCTGCTCGAAGACGTTGAGACTGCCGATAATAGTCAGGACTGAAATAATCGTCACCGCCGGGATTATCAGCGGAAAGATGATCCTCCAGAAAAGTTTCCACTCCCCGACCCCCTCAAGGTAGGCTGCCTCCAGGCTCTCAGCGGGGACCGCGTCAATGGCGGCAAGGAAGACCAGCGAGGGGAAGCCGACCCAGCGCCAGATATTCACCGCGATAATAGCCGGGGTGGCCAGCTGTTCGGCCCCCAGCCATGCTCGTTTCAGGCTGTCAAGGCCGACGGCAGAGAGAAAGCTGTTGATCAGCCCGTCCGGTTTCAGATAGATGCCCCAGAGAAAGCTGACGGCGACTATCGAAAACAGGACCGGTATGAAGAATATCCGCTTGAATACCGAGGAGCCGGGAAGACGGCGGCTCAGCAGATACCCGAACAGAAGCCCGATCGAATTCTGAATGAGCATGGTCGCGGCGAACCAGGTGAAGTTGTTGCCGAGGGCATTGAAGAACCGCTGCCGGTAGGGAAAGGTGAACAGCAGACGCCGGAAATTCTCCAAGCCGACGAATTCGCCGCGAATCAGCTGCTTCCAGGAGAAGAGGCTGTTGAACAGAGACATGAAGAGAGGCAGGAGGATGAATACCCCGACAATTATCAGGCCGGGGGTGACAAAGAGGGTGATGTTCAGCGAAGTGCGCAGGCGGCGTCGGTTCATACCAGTTCTCTTCCCCTGATCGGGAGCAGCTGCCGGCGTGTTCGGCGCACACCGGCAGGCTCCGTCACTCTCTGTTAGTTCTGAAACGGTTCGTAGTAGGAAGCGATGCCCTCCTGAACCTGTCGGGCCGCTTCAGCCGGGGTGAGCGTGTCGGCCATAACACCCTGAGCGGCTGCCTGCCAGAGGGAAGAACCTGTCGGCTGATTGTAGCGGAATCCCACGAGGAATATGAAGGGGGTAGCATGCTTCTGCAGCTCAAGTACCCGGGCGATGAACGGTTCGCTTGAAGCGTCCACACCGGGCACAGAGGTAACCATCTTCAGTTCTGAGACCATTGCTGCGCCGAAATCCTTCGAGGAGAGGAATTTCAGAAAGGCTGCGGCTGCCTCTTTGTTCTTTGATGCGGCGTTCATGGCGAAGTTCATATCCGCATAGACCGAAACATAGGCCGGGTCGGAGGCCGAGAGACCGGGAACGGCAAAAATGTCGAAATCGAGATCCGGATTCTGTGCCCTGAAAAAGGCTGCCTCGTAGGAGCCGGCAATCAGGTGGGCAGCAATCTCGTTATAGAAGTTGGCCCGCATGCTTTCGTAATCGACTCCCATATAGAGGTCGGGCATGTAGGCGGTCAAGCTCTTCATCCGTTCGATCATGCCGACAAACGCCGGATCCTGGAAGTTTCTCTCGCCGGCTATGACGGCGTTGTAGAAGTCCGAGCCCCCGTAGAAAGCCGGTCCCATACCGCCGAGCATGGTTTCCATCGTCCAGCCGTCCTTCGCACCGTTGCCGAGCGCCAGGTAGCCGGCAGCCTCGACTGCCCGGAAATTCGCAAGCAGCTCGTTCCAGGTCGAGGGGATCGAGAGGCCGAGCTCTTCGTAGACGCCCCGGTTGTAGTACATGAATACCGTCTGGCTTACCGCGGGACTCCCGTAGATTTTGCCGTCGGTGGGTGAGGTTGCCCCGAGCAGGGCGGTAGCCGAGTAATCTTTCAGCTCGGGCATCCACGGCTCAAGGGGCTCAAGGAAGCCTGAATCCGAGAAGGTTGCCAGTCCGCCGTAAGCTCGGCCCTGGAACACGTCGGGACCGGATCCTCCGGAGAGGGAGGCTGCGAGGATCGTGTGTGTTTGGTCAAGTAAAAACGGATAAAAAGATAGTGAGAATTCCCTATTCTGGTTTTCATCAGAACAGGCCTCA
>CAYSRK010000102.1:0-1936 GCA_964433385.1 uncultured Spirochaetales bacterium | reverse complement strand
TGGAAAGGTTCTCTATCGCAATGTCGACTGCTTCGGAAAACTCTTTGTAGGTAAACGGGGTGATAACCGGGAACATCTTCTCCCGGCGCAGCGGGCTGGTCTTATTGGCATTCTTTTCAGGTATGACGATTACCTTTGTTCCCTCAGGCATGGAGATGCCGGCAGCTTCGGCGATATCCCCGATAGGCTGTCCGATCAGGTCCCGGTTGAGCTTACCGCCGGGAAAGAGCACCTTGAGCAGAGTATCATACTCGGCAGGATCGGTGACGATATACCCGCCGTATGCGGCAGTCTCCTGCATCACCTCATCGTACTTCTCCTCCGGGACAATCATCGTCTGTTCTCCGGAGCAGATGATGCCGTTGTCGAAGATACGGCCGTCTATGATCATCCGTACTGCATCACGTATGTTTACATCACGATCTATGATAGCCTGGACATTTCCCGGACCTACCCCGAAGGAGGGTTTTCCGCCGGAGTAGGCTGCCTTCACCATCCCCGGTCCTCCGGTTGCGACTACTACGTCAGACTCCTGCATGAGGGCGGTCGTCCGTTCCAGGCTCCCCTCCTCTATGCACTGAACCAGATTCTCAGGAGCGCCATGGGCAGCAAGGATTCCGTTCCACTTTTCCACAAGAAACCTGGTGCAGTTCTCGGTCCGCGGGTGAGCTGCCAGCACGATAGCGTTCTTTCCTTTCACGGCATTCATGACGTTGGCCATGGGGGTCACTATCGGGTTGGTGCACGGCTGCACGGCACCGACTACCCCGACCGGTTTTGCTACTTCAATTATGCCGCTCTCCTCGTCCTCTGCGATGATGCCCATCGACTTCTTTCCCCGGAGGCTGGCCCACATGATTCTTGCTTTGCCCTTGTTCTTGAGAGTCTTATACTCTTTAGAACCCATGCGGGACTCTTTATGAGCCATTTCAGCCAGCATCTCGGCGTTGTCGAAGACATATTTTGCGACGTCACGAACCATGGCGTCGATCTGCTTCTGGCTGAAAGGTTCCAGCTGCTCCATGGCCTTGCGTCCATTTCTGATGAGCGACTGTATGTATTCTCTGTCATCCATAACCCTATCTCCCCTGCTTTCATGGTTTGTATTTTTAAAGGTTGAACCTTTTGAAGGTTACCATACATTTTTCCATCTGTAAATAGTTTTTCACCCACTTTCCGGCTTTCTTTTTTCTCACCCAATCTCACCCTCTGGTTACTATGCTCTTCAGCAGCAGGCTGCTGACATCCTCCCGAAATAGAAAAAGTCCGGACCCGTTATCTGATTTTCTGCAACAACAAAAAATATCAGGAGGAAAACGGATCCGGACCAGTGCGCCTTACAAGAATCCCACGCTCCGCCGGTTCGAATGGGTAACCGTAACCAGCAAGCTTTCTCTGACCATACCGGCAGTCTCAGAAGGAAACGTCGGCCTCTCGCGTACTACGGCAGTACATTACCCACATTGGGACAGGAGATCAGCCGCTCTGAGGGAAACTTGCTTAGCTGCCGATATCCGTCTTTCTCCACGACAAACATCTCCTCTATCCTCGCTGCATCGTTGCCTTCCCCGTTGTATGTCTCAAGCGCAAATACCATCCCCTCTTCCAGTATCTCCGGGTGCTCAATCGAAAACCAGCGGCTGATTACCGGCTTCGCCCAGTGGGTGATCCCTATCCCGTGACCAAGCTCCAGCGCAAACGCCTCCGCCTCAGACTTGAGCCCCAAGGTGTGCGCTTCCGGCCACTGTCGCGCTATGTCAGCTGTGCTGACGCCCGGCTTCAGCATCTCGGCTGCGGAAAACAGCCAGTCATACGCCTGCTTGTAGATGTCAAGCTGCTTCTGTGACGGCCTCCCCACTACAAACGACTGATAGTAACAGGTGTGATACCCGTTGAATACACTGACTATGTCAATGAATATCATGTCTCCCATTCT
>CAYSRK010000101.1:0-3342 GCA_964433385.1 uncultured Spirochaetales bacterium | reverse complement strand
GGGAAGGTGGTGCGGGGCTGCCCATACCCATGCGGGCCGTCGGCCGTGTTCATGAGCCTGTCGCACAGGAGGGTTATTATCCGTTCCTTGTTGAGCTTCCTGCGTTCAATGACCTCCCGGTCTAGTCCGCTGGGGTTACGTTCCATCCACTCGAACACCTGCTGACGGGTAGGGAGCGAGGGCCGTTCGGTTCCGTTGAGCTGCCGCAGAAGATGGAGAAGATCTTCCATCATATCGGCCCCCACGTTCGGTCTCCGTCCGAGAGCTATCTCCCTGAGGATGAAAAACGGTCTTGAGATTACGAGCCTTCCGTCGAGGTTCAGGTCGGGAAAGAGCTGCCCCTCATGCTCAAGGTAGTCCAGGATGCGGATAAAGGCAAAATCCCTCCAGGAGAGTTTGAAGTAGGCTTTTTCCCCGGTCTCCTCTCCGGTGTAGTAGGCATAGGCCATCGGGTGTTCCTGCAGCTGCATGAGGATGTTCTCCCGGATTGCCGCAAGGCTCTCCTTGAGGCTCAGCGAGGGATTGCGCAGGGCTGCGGCGATGAGGGGGTTCTCCTCGAGAATGAGGGCAGCGGCCTGAGCCGCAGTCAGGCGGCGAAGAACAGCAGTCTTCGGCGTATGTTCTATCGTACTCATACTGGTATCCTCTCTCAGCGGGGTGCGGAAACGGGAAAAGCTCGGTACCGGCGCACCCCGAGGAAGGCCTGCGCTTGCAGCAGGCCTTCTCTGTACAGGCGACAGAACCCCTATAGGTCAATATGGTTGCTCCGAGGTTCTGCATGCTGGCCGTACAAATGGCTGAATCGGGCTATATGATCAAAAGAATGCCTCAGCCTGATTTTCTTCAGCGACAGACAACCCGCGTTGAGTGAGCGGGCAGCTGAAAGCATTCTTCAATATTCACGTTCGTATATATGCCGGCCGAAGTTGTTCACCGGCGCGACAGAAAAAGTATACCAAATTTTCCCGGATAAGGCAAACAGATTGAAAAAAAATTAACTTATAGTGAGTAAATATCCTGCTTTTATCCGTAAAAATCGTCACTGCGGGAGCCGCGGAGGCGGGGATGCCGCCGAAGCTCCCGCTGACCGCCGCATCACCCGTGACTGAAGCAGCGGACTCCTGTGAAGACCATCGCAATACCCAGCTCATTGCAGGCGGCAATGACTTCCTCGTCCCGGACCGAACCGCCGGGTTGGATGACCGCCGTGATGCCTGAGCCCGCAAGGGCGTCAATGCTGTCGCGGAAGGGGAAAAAGGCGTCGGAGGCCAGGACCGCTCCCTGAACCGTACCTGTCTTGCGCAGGGCTGTTGCAACGGCATCGACCCGGGAGACCTGACCGGGGCCGATACCCAGGGTGGTTTTCTCCTTTGCAGTCAGGATACCGTTCGATTTGACGTGTTTGAGCACCTTCCAGGCGAAGAGCATGTCTTCAATCTCCCCGTCATCAGGGGTACGTTCGGTAACCGTCCGCAGGTCCCCGGCTGTGATAATCCCGGCGTCCCGGTCCTGCACCAGGATGCCGTCTCCTACCCCTTTTACGCTTATGCGGGGGGTTAGCGGAGTTATGCTGCCGGTTTGAAGCACCCGGAGGTTTTTCTTTCTGCGCAGCAGTTCCAGAGCCTGGGGAGTATAGTCCGGGGCGATGATAATCTCGATGAAGACAGAACGGAAGAACGCGGCGATCTTTTCCGTGCAGCTGCGGTTCATGGCCACAATACCCCCGAAGGCTGACATGCGGTCAGCATCGAAGGCTTTCTGCACCGCTTCTTCAACGGACGGGGCGGAGGCTGCACCGCAGGGGTTGGCGTGCTTGACGACAACACAGGCCGGTCCGTCAAATTCCCGCAGCGTCTCAAGGGCACCCTCGGCGTCATTGATGTTGTTGTAGGAGAGTTCCTTGCCGTTGAGCACTTCCGCATCGTAGAGCGACATGGTATCACGCTGCCGGGGGGGGAGAACTGCCCGGTAGGCTGCCGCCTCCTGGTGGGGATTCTCGCCGTAGCGCAGGCTGCTGTACTTCCGGTAGGTGAGCGTCAGTTCACGGGGGAACTTCTCGTCTGTCAGATACTGCTGGATCAGGGCATCGTACTGGGCGGTATGGCGAAAGGCTGCGGCGCTCAAGGAGAGCCGGGTTTCATAGGTAATCCCGCCGCAGGCATCCAGTTCGGCGAGAATACGCCCATAGTCGGCTGCACTGGTGACAGCGGTTGTCCATCCCGCATTCTTCGCTGCCGATCTGATCATGGAAGGTCCCCCGATATCGATGTTCTCAAGGGCCTGTTCGAGATCAGTCTCCGGGTTTTCCACTGTCCGCTCGAACGGGTAGAGGCTGCAGACGACCATGTCGATCCACTTGATTCCCGCCTTCTGCGCATCGGCTGCGTGCCTGTCGCGAAGTCCGAGAATCGCTCCGTGAACCAGGGGGTGGAGTGTCTTCACCCGCCCGTCCATCATTTCGGGGAACCCGGTGTAGGATGAGACATCCTCTACGGGAATTCCGCGGTCGCGCAGAAGTTTGGCCGTACCCCCGGTGGACAGGACAGCCGCCCCGCGGCTGCTCAGGCCGGCGGCGAAATCAGCAATGCCGGTCTTATCCGACACCGATATCAGTACTCTCTTTATTTGCACTGTTTCTGTATGCACGTATACCCTCCTGGTGCTAGGATTTCTTAATGACGAGGCGATCAAAGGAACCGAAGGCGGCGTAGTGATTGACCGCTTCAATCAGCGCCTCTCCCTCAAGCTTCTGGACCCGGCTTTTCAGCGTCTGCGGCGTGTCGTCTTCGAGAACGGGACATCTCTTCTGCAGGATGATCGGACCGCTGTCCACTTCGGGAGCTGCGATATGAACGGTGCATCCTGACTCCTTCCGTCCTGCCTTGATGACTGCTGCGTGGACATCCGTGTCCATGCCGCCGGCAAATTCGGGCAGCAGGGAGGGATGGACGTTGATCACCCGGTTCTCCCATGCAGCGCAGAACCAGGGCGAGAGAATCCTCATCCACCCGATGAGGAGGATGAGTTCAGCTCCGGATTTCTTCAGGAGCACATCAAGTCTCCGGTCGTACTCCTCCCGTCCTGACACAGGTCCGCCGGCTTTCCGTGGGAGCCAGGCTGCCTGGATGCCGCAGCTTCGAGCCCGCTCCAGGATGAAGGCATCCTTGCGGCTGCTGATGACCTGGACTACGGAGGCGTGAAGCTTCCCCGCAGCCTGTGCCTCAATCAGCGCCTGCAGGTCTGTGCCGCGGGTGGAACCGAGGACGCCGAGCCGAAGCGGCTCCCGGTCACCTTTCCCGTTCACCCTAGGCTCCGTATGCGCCGCATGCGCTCCGTCTTTGC
>CAYSRK010000100.1:0-1769 GCA_964433385.1 uncultured Spirochaetales bacterium | reverse complement strand
CAGCAGCTGGATTCTGTCGACAGGGTACTTGGCCGTATCCCGGTAGAGCCGTGCGCCCGACTCAAAGAGCACAGCCGCCATATCATGGTACTGCACGACCGCCTGGCTCATCGGCGGCGCCCTGAATTCTTCCAGCCTGTTGTAATGATCGAGATACCATAGAGAGATTGCGGCCCGGTCCCCGCTCTCATCTGATCCGGATGCCGGTATTTCATGCGGTTCTTCCATCAGGGGAGAGCGGTGAAGTATCAGGCGGCTGTCGTTTCCCCGGCCGTAGGAGCAGCTGAGCAGGATGAACTGGTCAAAGAAGAGAACCCCCTGAACATCATCCGGTATTGAGAGCACCAAATCGGGCTGGAGCTTTCCCCCGACTGCCCTGCTGAGATCGGGAAGATCGCGCTCACCGTCGAGGCGATAACCGCCGAGCCACCCCCGGTTGGTCTTTCCGTCCCTGACAGTCCGAAGATGGGATTCCGGTACCGGATAGCTGCCGTCAGCCCGGGTGAACTCACCAACCCACAGCACCCCATCATGAAATGACGCGAACGATCCCTTCGTCTCGGTTGCCACCTGCTGCGGAAGCATAATAGGTTCACCGTCGGCGTATTCAAGGAGCCTGGTGAGCGCAAGCGGATAGACTCCGGCTCCCGAGGCTATCCACAGGTGTTTCGTGCTGACCGCCAGTCCCCCGAGGTGACCGGTGTGGGGGGTACGGTCGCTGTCGTACAGGTAGAGCGTTTTCTCAAGCCTTCCCTCCCCCATACGGATAAAAGTCAGTGCCCCCGCAGTTTTATCATCTGCATAGTGCGAGATGATCATCAGGTCCTCCTGCGGCCAGTAGGCCATGCCCTGGGGTACGAGCTGCTCTTTCATCCCGGGTATGACCGGACCCTCGATCCGCAGTTCGTTGAACACCGGGTAGAGATACTCCGGACCCGTGTACTGCGGGAGCACCTGCTGCTGGGTGACAGGCTGCGGGGCTTCCGCATTCCCGGTACCCCTGGCCGGGGTTGCACAGGCGACGGCGAATACGGTCAAGCACACTGCAAGGACTGCTGCTGGTCTGTTCATACCCGCTATTGTAATCCGCTCCCGGCAATCGGGCAAGGGCAGCAGATATCTGGACAGGTTCCCCGCCGAATATGATACAATGCACTGGACCGGTGCTGCAGGGGAGAATACGATGCCTGAGATACAGAGAGAAAAGAACCGTTTCTACCTGGGGGATTCCCCGCAGGAGCCTGATGCCGAGATTCTCTTTGACGAGAGTGAACCGGGAGTCTATGCCGTAACCCGGACTTTCGTCTCCCGCGCGCTTCGGGGCAGCGGGATTGCGAGAGTGCTGCTTGATAAGGTTGTCGACCTGGCGAGGGCGGAAGGGAAGAATATCCGACCGGTCTGCTCCTATGCCGTGAAGGTCATGACCGACGCGGATGAGTACCGTGACGTGCTGGTCCGACAGAAATCGTAATCCCTAAATCCTACAATTTCGAAGCTTACCATCGCTGATCCTACCCTTCAGAAGCTTTTCCAACCTCATTGTCTGCTGCATCTCCCGGCTGAAATACTCTGTTCGGTAACTGGGGAGGTCCTGTGACATCGATTCCCACCGTTTTTCCCACGAACAGAGGTTTTGGCACGCTACCTGCTTTAATCCAGGCAAACAGCCTTACCTGGAGGAAGATGATGAACAGAACACGCAAGCTGCTTACGGCTGCCGCCCTTACCGCCGTATGCAGTCCGTTATCGGCACAGTCAGCAGAAGAGCT
>CAYSRK010000099.1:0-7429 GCA_964433385.1 uncultured Spirochaetales bacterium | reverse complement strand
GTACTAAGTGCGTTGTGAACCGCAGCTTTAGCTGCAGCTAGTACCATGCCCTTTTAGGGCGGTTATAAAACCTCCGGCTTTGCCGGAGGATATGTTATTTTTCTCCGCACCAGAGGTGTACAGAGAGAATCTACTCACACAGAGGGGTATCAGGCAAGTCGGCGGCTGAATATTACTCCGGGTGCACGATAGTATCGGCATGTGCGGCAGGATCGGTGTTTATCGCCTCGGAGTAGATCATGTATCCGCCCCGCTCCCGTTCCTTGACCGTCCGCACGGCAATCTGGGCCCGGTGGATGAGGGCGCTTTCGGTCTCTCCGTGGTTGGGAAAGATTGAGACGCCCATGCTGATCGAGATATTCAGCGGCCGCTCATCGATAACGACCGGGTCGATATACATCGTGCTCAGCTTTTTGGCGACGGCGAGAATATCCTTCCGGGACTTGAGGTTCGGCAGGAGTACAATGAATGCGTCGCCTCCGAGACGGGCTATCAGGTCGCTCTTTCGGAGCAGCGCCTTGGCCCGCTCGGCGGTCTGCTGGAGCACCTGGTCGCCGATCCTGCTCCCGAGCTCGTTCACGGCGGAGAAGTTGTCTATGTCGAGAATGAGGAAGGCGACAATGTCGCCGCTGTACCTGGCCTGGGAGAGGGTGAGCTTCGCCTGAAGCTGAAAGAAGTTCCGGTTGGGCAGTCCGGTGAGAATGTCATGGGTCGAGAGAAACGAGAGTTTATCCTCGAGCTTCTTCTGGAAGGTGATATCCTCAAGGGTGCCGTCGTAGTAGGCCACTGCACCAGATTCGTTATAGATCGTCTTCGTGCTGTTGCGCAGCCAGATCTTCTGTCCGTTGTACTGCTCGGCCTCGAGCACCAGCCCGCGGATTCTCGAATCCTTGCGGATGATGTCCAGCCAGTTGGTTATCTCATCCTGGTCGGTAAAGAGGGCAAAGAGACTGTCGTCAAGCACGACCTCCTTGTTGGGGGCCTTGAACATCGAAACGAGCGTACTGTTGCAGTCAATGAAGCTGCCTTCCGGGTCGATCCTGAACAGCCCGATCGGAATGGTGTCGAACAGGGATGAGCCGGAGCGCGGCAGTGGACCTGTTGAGTCCTCTCCGTTATCCTGCTTGCGTTTGCGCACCTCCTCCCTGATACCTTCGGTGAGTTCGAGAATCTCAGCAGCGGCTGCTTCATCGTCCTTGATATGCATGAGCCGGATCCTGGCGTCGGTTTCGGCAAGGTCAGGCAGGGCAACCTCGGAGAAGAGGACCAGTTTTTCGATAGTATCCGACTCAAGCAGGATTTTGACGACATCGTTTACCGAGTAGAAGTCCTCCACATCATAGGAGAGAAGCACCAGATCGTACTCGTTCTCCTTGAAAGCCGCCAGCCCCTCTACAAGCGTCTGAGCCTGATGCAGCAGCTGAACAGCTCCGCTGAGCCGGTCGAAGAGTCTCTTCTTGCCAGGCGAAGACTCGGCAATGCACATTACCCGGACAGTATCGATCATAGACGCTCCCTTTCAGACCCTACCCCGACCGGCACTCTCTCCGGTCCGGATCAAGACACTGACTTTTTTAACTTTATGCACGTTTCAACCATCCACTCTGCTGACCGGCTCAGTATACACCATTTTTTTTTCAAGAAAAAGAGTCGGTACCATAGTGCCGGCAAAAGAAGTCGACAGCTCCCGCTATCCGGGCTATACTGTTACAAGATGAAGAATAACTTATTACCCGAACATATAATTCACATTCCCAGGAGATTTGCCTTCAGCGAGTGGGGCGGGGCGGAAACCTACGTTATCGAGATCTGCATCCGGCAGAGCCAGCTCGGCATGCAGCCCGAGATTATGACGACAACCGCCCTGAGCCCGGTCAGACGGGAGACCTTCAAGAACATTCCCATCCGCCGTTACCCCTATTTCTACCCCTATATCGGGCTTTCCCGCGAAGCGAAAAAACAGCTCGACCGGAAGGCGGGGAATCTCTTCTCCTTCTCCCTGATGCGGGCTATCCCGGCAGCGAAACCTGACCTCATTCACCTGCACACCGGTAAACGGCTTGGGGCAACAGCCCGCCGCTATGCGGTCAGGCACCGCATACCCTACGTCATATCACTCCACGGCGGGCAGCTCGCCGTTCCGCAGAGCGAGCAGGAGAGCTGGACCGAACCGACTGCAGGGGCGCTGGAGTGGGGCAAGATCCTCGGCTGGTGGGTCGGCTCCCGGCGTGTCCTTGATGATGCGGCGGCGATTATCTGCGTCGGGTACGATGAGTATGAGAAGATGAGGAGCACCTATCCGGATAAGCTGGTCCGCTATCTGCCCAACGGCGTCGACGTCGATCGCTTCTCCCCCGGTTCCCGGCAGGAGAGCGGGAGGGAACGGGACCGTTTCCGCAGTGAGTACGGGATACCCGACAACCGGTTCGTCTGCCTGACAGCTGCCCGGTTCGATATCCAGAAGAATCAGCTGGGGCTGGTGCGGCAGCTCAGACGCATCGCGCAGGCGGTGCCTGAGATCCATCTGCTGCTCATAGGCGCAGTGACCAGCGCCGCCTACCTTGAAAAGATCAAGGTGCTGGCGCAGCAGGACGGGGTTGCCGACCGGGTGACGATCGTACCGGGCATTGCCTACCATGACAGGAAGCTTATCGACGCCTACCGTTCTGCCGACTGCTTTGTGCTGCCCTCACTGCATGAACCCTTCGGAATGGTCGTGCTTGAAGCCTGGGCGGCGGAGCTGCCGACGGCAGCCTCGAACAGAGGCGGGCTGCCGTCGATCATTAACGAGGGGGATACGGGCCTGCTCTTTGACCCGGAAGCGCCGTTTGAAGACCCCCGGAGCATGGGGGCGGCGATTGTCCGCCTGGCCTCAGATGAACAGCTGCGCAGCCGTTTTGTTCAGGCCGGGGCCAGTACCGCCCGTGAACGCTACAGCTGGGAAGCGGTGAACAGAGAACTTACCGAAGTCTATAGGAGGGTCTATGCGCATCCTGTTTCTTAATACAACCGGCGGCTTTTTCGGCGGAGTAGAGCAGAATATCTACTTCGCTGCCGAAGGTCTTGCCTCCCGGGGGCACACCTGTTTCTTCGCCTCGGAGAACCGCAGCGGTTCAGCGCTTACCGAGTTCTCCGAACCCTTTGCCGAACTGCGCGATCTGAGCAGCGTCAGCCTCACCGATACCATTGCCGAGTTTGCCCCGGACGTGCTGTACGTGCACAAATTCAGTTCCATCCGGGAGGTCTTTGACGCCGCAGGCACGATACCGGTAGTCCGCATGTATCATGATCACGACATCTACTGCCCCCGCCGCCATAAATACTACATCTGGAATCGGCACATCTGCACCCATAAGGCAGGACTGATATGCTATGCCGACCTCGCATTCCTCGAGCGGAGCCCGCAGGGAGTCCGCTTCGTCTCGATTCCTGCAAAGATGCGCGAACTGCGGGAGAACCGCAAAGTCGCCACAGCCGTCGTCGGCAGCGGTTACATCAAGCAGGAGCTGATCAGAAACGGATTCAGGCCGGAGACCATTGAGGTCCTTCCCCCCAGCGTCGTCCCGTTCGATACCCCGCCCAAGCCGCTTCCGACCTCACCCTCCATTCTCTACGTCGGCCAGATGATCCGCGGAAAGGGGATTGACATACTTCTGCGGGCTCACCAGCTGCTGCTCAAACGTTATCCTGCCTCCGTACCCCTTGAGATCGTCGGTTCCGGCAATGCGGAACAGCAGCTGAGAAAACTTGTCCGGGAGCTGGAGACCGGCAGACTCGTCACCTTCCACGGGTGGGTGCCCAACGACCGGCTGATCCCCTTCTACGACAGCGCCTCCATGCTCGTGGTCCCCTCACGCTGGCCGGAGCCCTTCGGCATGATCGGTGTCGAGGCGATGCTCAGGGCAAGACCGGTGATCGCCTCCCGGGCGGGGGGAATCCCGGACTGGCTCGAGGACGGAGTGACCGGGTATCTCGTACCGCCGAATGCAGTAAAGAAGATGGCCGAGAAGATGGAGCTGCTGCTGCGCAATCCCGGGATGAGCGGGGAGTTCGGACAGGCCGGGTACGAGCGGGCGGTGAAGCGGTTCAGTTTTGATGCCTACATCACCAATCTGGAGCTGATTCTGCAGGGCAGGAAACCTGCCGGAGCGAAAATGCAGGAGACAGCGGGGGGTAAGCTATGATACGGGTGGGAATTCCCAGTTACGGGACGGACAACGGCCGTTCCGGCATCGGCAGCTACCTGCGTGAGCTGCTCATCCGGTTTGATGATCCGCGGTATGACGATGAGTTCTCCTTCGAGCTGATCGGCCCGCAGGCCGATCGGGACTGCTATCTGACCCATACAAAACGAATCGGCTGGTACCCGACGGAGGGAGTCGACCGCTCGCCGATACGCAACTTTTTCTGGAATCAGCTGTCGCTGCCCGGTCTGTGCAGAAACCGCGGCTACGACCTGCTCTTCCTCCCCGCCGCCAACCGCAGACTCACCGGGAGGGCTCCCTGTCCCACTGTCGGGACCGTGCACGACCTCGCCTCGCTGCATATTGCCGACAAGTACGATACGATCCATCGGATCTTCAACCGCAGGATTCTTCCCGCCCTGATTCGTCGGCTGGACCAAGTCCTGACCGTGAGCGCCTTCTCCCGTGATGACATCGTCCGCTTCGCCCGTTTCCCGGTCGAGCGGATTACCGTCACCCATCTCGCGGCAAACGCGGAAACCTTCACTCCCGCTGAGGACCGCAGAGCCGTGGCCGAACTGATCGGGACACGCTACGGTTTTGAATCCCCATATATCCTCTATATCTCTCGGCTCGAACATCCGGGAAAGAATCACGTTATGCTGATCGAAGCCTTCACCCGGCTGCTGGAAGCGCACCCGGAGCTGCGGCTCACCCTCGTCCTCCCCGGTCCGGCAAAGGAGCGGGCACAGGAAATCTACGCCGCCGCAGAAGCCTCAGCCGCCGCAGCCCGGATTGTCTTTCCCGGATTCATCGATGCCCGGGATCTCCCCGATTTCTACCGGGGGGCTGAAGTATTTGTGCTCCCCTCGCGATTTGAGGGATTCGGCCTGCCCGTGATCGAGGCGATGGCCTGCGGAACACCGGTGATCACCTCGACTGCAGCCTCCCTTCCCGAGGTGAGCGGACCGCACGCCCCCCATGTCGACCCGGACAGCCCTGATGAACTCTGCCTTGCACTCGAGCAGGTGCTCACCAATGAAGAGCGGCGCTCAGAGCTTATCCGATCAGGACTCGAATGGGCGGCAGGTTTCTCCTGGGAGAAAACTGCTGAGGAGACCCTGGCCGTCTTCAGAAAGACGGTGAAGATGTAACGGGACAGGTATCGAAAACGAGTTGAACGGCTGTTTCCCCTGTGATATAGTTTGCATCAGGAGCAGCCGGCCATTCACAGCGACGGTAATGCGGTACAGGCTGGAAAAAAGTTGAAATCGGAAAAACATATGGATCAGTACGTGACAGTAATAACGGGACCGCTGCAGCCGCGCAGCATGGCATTTGCCGAAGCGCTCTCAAGGCTGCTCTCCCGCGACCGGACGGTCCGCATTATCGACTGCGAGACGGAGAACGTCTGCGGAGACACGGCAGAATTTCTCTCCTCGGCTGAGGAGCACTACCTGATCTTCGTCGGGCGGGATCTGCTCGAAAACGAAACCCTGCGTGAACTCTCCCAGTTTCGACTCTACGTGGAGGCGAGCGATATAGATGTGGCGGCTGAGATGATCCGGGTATTCCAGGAGACCGGGGAGATCATCAAGGGGGATACCGCCAGGGAGCTTCGCGGCAGCCAGGAGAAACTCTCAGAGGCCATCGGCACCATCGTCGGCAAGAAACTCGAAGAGGATGAACCGAAGCGCGGCACGTATATTTCCTACGCGACAACGACGGCTGCTGCCGATGAACTGCCTGTTGAGGCCGCAGCCCAATTAGCCGCCTTCATCCGGCGCACCGATCCGGCCTACGCCCAGCATGCCGTCTCTGACCGGGAGCGCAGGAAGCGTATCGATGAGATGATCAGACAGTATGAAAGCGGTTCAGGACGGTTCAACAAGGCGAAGATCAAGCGGCGTCTCTGGCTTGCCTTCATCAAGGCGACTCTTATCTTCAAACGGCTGGTTGACATTATCGTCTCCCTCGTCGCCCTGATCCTCCTTCTGCCGCTCTTCACGGCGGTGGCACTCATTATCAAACTGACCGACGGCGGCCCTGTCTTCTACGTGCAGACGCGGATCGGCAAGTACGGGGAACCGTTTCCCTTCCCGAAATTCCGCTCCATGGTGATGAATGCCGACTCGATGAAGGACGAGCTGCTCAAGCAGGCCGAACGGGTCGGGGACGTAACCTTCAAGATGAAGCGGGACCCGCGGGTGACCAGGATAGGACGGTTTATCCGTCGGTTCAGTATTGACGAACTGCCGCAGCTCTGGTGCGTGCTCAAGGGGGATATGTCCCTCGTCGGACCCCGGCCCCCGGTGCCGCGGGAGGTTGCCCTCTACACTCAGGAGGACCGTCGCCGCCTCGAAGTTACCCCCGGGCTGACCGGAATCTGGCAGGTAAGCGGACGGGCCGATATCGAATTCAAGCAGCAGGTCGAGCTTGACGTTCTCTACATTGAGAGCCACGGATTCTGGCTTGACATCCTGCTCCTGCTCAAGACCATACCGGCCGTATTTCTCGGAAGAGGAGCCTACTGACCCATGGAAACCGAAGAACGTCCGCCTGGCGCATCACTGGTGCTGGAGGGGATCAGTATCTTGAATATCACCATGGAGCAGGCCCTTGATCTGATCTTCACAGCCGCAGCCTCCAGCCGGAGTGACCACCGCCTCAAGCAGATGCACTTCGTCAATGCCCACTGCATCAACGTCGCAGCCAAGGACCCCGCCTACCGGCAGGTGATGCAGCAGGCCGATGCCGTCTTTGCCGACGGCTCGGGCATCAGGAGAGCCGGCACCACGCTCGGCACCGAGATCGTTGCCAATGTGAATGGAACGGACATGTTTCCCCTCCTCTGCCGCCGCTGCGCGCAGGAGGGGAGAAAGCTCTACCTGCTTGGGGCAGCACCCGGAGCAGCCGAGGCGTGCGCCCGCTGGGCTGACGAATATGCGGGGACTTGCGTTACTGCGGGAGCACGGGACGGATTCTTCACTGCAGAGCAGCAGGAATCAGTCATTGGGGCAATAAACACCGCCGCCCCCGACATTCTCCTCGTCGCCATGGGGGTTCCCCGGCAGGAGCTGTGGCTGCATGAGCACCGTGAGCAGCTTGCCGTCCCGGTAGCGATGGGAGTAGGCGGTCTTTTCGACTTCTACTCCGGAAGAATCAGGCGGGCTCCCCTCTGGATGCGCCGTGCGGGCATTGAGTGGGTCTGGCGGCTGCTGATGGAACCGGGCAGGATGTGGAAA
>CAYSRK010000098.1:0-2210 GCA_964433385.1 uncultured Spirochaetales bacterium | reverse complement strand
ATGTATGAGACATATCTCCTTCCGTGCGATCAGGCAATCTGCCGCAGTTTTCCCCTGTTCGGTGTTCACCACTGCGGGAAGCACACCGAAATGTTTGCTGAATCGTATCGCAAGGTGGGAAAGCTGTATTTCGTTGAGGTCGGCGCAGGTTCTGACTGTAAAAAAGTCAGGAAGATATTCCCCGAAACTCACCTGAATCTTCGGTACAGTCCGGTAAGACTCATGGAGGTCAGTCGGAGCGAACTGAAAAAGGACATCAAAGCCATGCTTTGTGACGGGGGTTGGCCGGAGAAACCAGTTTCGGTTTCCTGTGTAGGGATAGATGATGGGACTGATTTCAAGAACATTGAATCATTCATGAGTGTACTGACTGATATGGGGGGAGTTTCTCCATTACAGCGGTGCAGGAAAGAATCGTAAGAATTTTTTAACATAAAAGGAACATGCCATGAGAGAGAGCCGGGTACTGAAGAAACTTCGCAGCAATGGGGTTGCTCTGGCAACGAGCGTCGGATTCACGAATTCATCGAAAGTTACTGAACTTGTCGGCTTACTGGGGTTCGACTGTATATGGATCGATATGGAACATAGGCCATTGGACTATGAACAGGTGTTCCAGATGGTGCAGGGGGGGCGTGCTGCCGGCACGGATTCTATTGTACGGGTCAGAAAGGAGAGCTATGCCAGTTACTTCAGAGCTTTTGAAGATGGTGCTGCCGGTATCATGGTACCCCATTGCACAAGTGTCGAAGAGGTAAGGGAAATCGTTAGAAATGCAAAGTATCCTCCTCAAGGCAGGAGGGGGGTCGATGGAGTTGGTGTCGATGCTGACTACGGGCTTGCCGAGCACAACAGGTATATGGCTCACGCAGACAGAGAGACGTTCATAGCCGTTCAGGTTGAGGACAAGGAGACTCTGGAGATCATCGACGGTATTGCAGGAGTTCCAGGTATTGATATCCTGTTTGTCGGTCCCGGAGATCTGTCCATGAGCTTGGGTGTCTCGGGCAACACCTCCCACCCGCTGATGGGGGAGGCAGTTGAACAGGTGGCCGAGGCTGCCCGCAGATGCGGGATCGCTTGGGGAATACCGGCAGCAAGCGTGAAGGATGCAGAAAAGTATATTTCAATGGGGGCACAATTTATTACTGTCGGTTCTGATCGTGGCATATTGGTCAGGGGATTTAAGGAGCTGTTCAGCAATTTCAACGGTATCATAGGCAGCAGGTAGAATTGAATCCGCTGCCTGAACCCGGAGATAGAGAATCCGCCCTACAGGTTTTTCAAGATTCCTGTTACCACAGCAGCGAGCGATTTCAGAGAGAATGGTTTCTGGATGAAGTGAAACTCCTCCTTTGACGGTTTCCGGTCCCCAATGACATCGGGACTGTACCCCGACATCAGCAGTACCTTCATATCAGGGTAGAGCGCTCTCAACTCGGCAGCGAGCTCGCGTCCGCTTGTTTCGGGCATGACGAGATCGGTTATCAGCAGGTCGGGAACTGCCCCGGCTGTCCGCACCGCATCAATTGCTTTGCGGGCATCCTGCGCCGCGAGAACCCGGCAGCCAAGAGAACGCAGCACCATGCTGGACAGCTGCAGAATCGACGGATCATCTTCGGCAAGCACAACAATCGCTTCTTTATGTTTCTGCTTTCCTGTCTGCTCAAGAGAACTGCGGTCAGCATCATACAGCCCCTGCAGAGCCTCGGCTGCGCCTGGTTCCGGGCGGGTTTGCGCAGCAGGAAAGTATACGCGCATCGCTGTCCCCACGCCTGGCTCACTGTACACATGAATCATCCCCCGGTTCTGAGTTACCAGGCTGTAGACAAGAGAGAGCCCCAGTCCCGTTCCCCTCCCGGCCTCCTTGGTCGTATAGAACGGCTCGAAAATCCGCTCCTTCGTCTGATCATCCATACCGCTCCCGTTATCGCCAACCGCCAGGCAGACATACTCACCGGGAGTGCAGTCCGGGAAAAAATCACTTGAGGCGCAGTCGAGATTCACCATACTCGTCTCAACGGTGATAATCCCTTTCCCCCTCTTCGCGTCAACGACCGCATCCCGGGCATTGATGCAGAGATTTGTCAGGATCTGATCGATATGAACAGGATCAGCCTTGATTTTCGGCAGCTCCTGACCCAGTTTCCACTGCAGCTGAGCCTCGTCCCCGATAAGACGCAGCAAGATGGTCCGGGATCGGTCCATCA
>CAYSRK010000097.1:0-7694 GCA_964433385.1 uncultured Spirochaetales bacterium | reverse complement strand
GCGGGCGGCGATGTTCTTCGGTCCTTGGGGCAATCCGGAGGGGGCACCCCCCGCCGCTGAAACCGTCCCAGCTACCGTCCCGGGTTCAGAAAACGCAGGAAATTTTTCCCCGTCAAGCTGCAGTGCGCTCAGCAGTTCGGAGTTCCAGAAGTAGCGTTCGAAGTGCTCTCCGGGCAGCACGGTCAGCGGTACTCCGGTAAGCCAGTAGACAACTGACTCCGGACAGGAGAGAAAATAGCGGGTTTTCTGATAGACCTCAGGCCGGTTGCGGGCAATCCACAACGCTTTGGGAAGGTAGAAAGTGGGATCGATATAGCCGCCGCCGAGTTTCTGGATAGCAGCAGACTCCTCTGTTCCCCGCCGGTCCATCCAGCTCATAACCGGTTCAAGAAACGTCCCGTCAGCTGCCACCGGCACCAGGGTCGGTCCGTTGCCGCTGATTACCGCAGCCTCCACCCTCTCAGTACGTACCCCGGTGCTGAACAGCTCCCGGGTGATGGAGCGGATCATACGCTTCCACTCCCCTGCCCCGGCTTCATAACGGGTTCCGTCAGCTGATGTGCTCAGACTCAAGGTCCGTGAGGCAATTGCGGAGACCTCACCTGAGCGGGTCATCAGGGCCCCCTTGAGTACCGTTGTCCCGATATCATAGACTGCGATCACGATCCCACCCTCACCAGAACCCGCTGGGTCTCAACGCTCATGGCAGCTGCAACCGCAGCCTCAGTCTGTTCAAGGGGATAGACTGCGCTGGTCAGCGGTTCCGTTCTGATCTGCCCCGAGCAGAGCAGCCCCACTGCCTGCAGGAAATCGGCTTCAGTCCTGCCTTCGGTGCCGGTCACCAGATATTCATTGCGGTGAAGAGTCTGCATATCAACGGGCAGGCAGATCTTCTCCCCCATGTAGGCCGTATACACATTCACCCGACCGCCTTTGCGTAAGGCGGAAAAAGCCTGCTTCAGCGCCGCTTCCGCCGGGGTGGTGATCACGCACGCATCTGCGCCCCGCCCCCCGGTCCTTGCCTTAATTTCAGCTGCACTCTCTTCACGGGCAGGATTGAACACCGCCTCCGCCCCAAGTTCCCGGGCTGTCTCGAGCCTCCGGTCCTCCACATCGGTGACATAGACCCGGGCTCCCATTGCCCGGGCGGCCTGCAGGTGCAGCAGTCCCATCGGGCCGGCTCCGCTGATAAGCACCTGCTCTGCGGCAGTGATGTTGATTTTCTTCAGCGATCTGAGACAGCAGGCTGTCGGTTCGGCAAAAGCCGCCTGCTCCAGCGCAAGTGATTCACCGATACGGAACACCTGACTCGCCTGTACTGCGATATACTCTCCGAGACCCCCGAGCAGGCTCAGCCGACTGCTGAACCGGTTTTCACAGAGGTTCGTCAGACCAATCCGGCAGTAGTAGCACTCGTGACAGCGGTAGACGAGATCGACTGCGCACCGGTCGCCGACTTTCAGGTCAGTCAGCACTTCGCTGCCGATAGCGGCTACCGTCCCGCTGACCTCGTGGCCGGGGATCAGCGGGTAGCGTATCGTCATATCACCGGTATAGAGGCGCTGCTCCAGCGTGCAGATACCGCAGAAGGCTACGCGGATGAGCACCTTATCCGCATCCATTTGCGGCTGGGAAACCTCCCTGACCCTGATCGTTCTCACCCCTTCAAGTACTGCTGCTTTCATCCTCTGCTCCTCAAACCCGTTACTGCAGCCGCGGCGTTCAATGCGAACGCGGCCTGCGGGCTTTGTACTGCACGGCCGAAACGACAATCATCGCCGTAACGGTTATTACATAGGGGAAGGCCAGAATCAAGTCTGCCGGTACCGCCAGCACGCCCTGGGCATAGTTGGAGATGCTGTCGGCGAGTCCGAACAGAAACGCCGCCGCCATTATGCCGAACGGCCGCTTCGCTCCCAGGTAGATGACCACAAGTGCAATCCAGCCCCTGCCCGAAGAGATGTTCGGCACAAAGGCTCCAAGATTCAGCGTAAGAATCGCCCCCGCGATACCGCACGTCACCCCCGAGAGGAGGATGCCGGCCATCTGGTACCGCTGCGGCCTGAGTCCTGCAGCCCGCAGGGCAGCCGGATTGCTGCCTGTTCCCCGCAGCCTGCAGCCGAACGGGGTACGGTTGATCAGCACCCACGCCCCAGCTACCGCAGCCCATCCGATGTAGACGAGCACATCGTGCCCGAAGAGCAGATCACCGACGATCGGTATACCGTGAAGGCGGGGAACAGAGAAAACCGGCAGCCGGGGAAGCTCGGAGAAACGCAGCACACCCTTGGTTGCGAAGAGCGAGAAGGAGAGCACCGTCGTCAAACCGGCTGCAAAGAGGTTTGTCGCAAGCCCGGTTATAAAGACGTTGGCCTTCAGATAGAGGGTAACGGCAGCGAAGAGCAGGGATACGGCGACGGTCATCATCACCCCTATGATGATGCCGGCAGCGAGGCTCCCTGTGGCGGCTGCCCCCACGACGCTGAAGAACGCCCCGATAAGAATCAGACCCTCAAGGGCAATATTGAGCATCCCCGCAAGCTCTGTCATCAGGCCGCCGATACCTGCCAGCAGAAACGGTGTCATGATGCTTACCGCGTTATGGACTACCGGAAAGGTGAATCCGCCCTCGTTCATCTGATCCCTCCCCCCCGGTTTGCTCCGCGCGGTCCGAACACCTGGGCCGTAACCAGGAAAAAGATCACCGCCTGGACAATGTGGGCAATCTCGAAGGTTACGTCGGAGTGGATCATTGCCGACTTCGCTCCCGCCTCGATATAGGCGAAAAAGAGGGCGGAAGGGATAACCCATACCGGATTGTTCCGGGCTATCAGGGCGACGGCTATGCCGTTCCACCCCATGCCGGTGGAAAAGCCCTTGAAGAGCATATGCTGCGTACCCATAAACGATACAGCCCCGGCAAGTCCGTGCAGAGCGCCGCTTATAAGCATCGGCAGGAGAAAATAGAAACGGACATTGATCCCACCGTAGCGGGCGAACTCGGAATTCATGCCGCACATGCGCATCTCATACCCCTGACGCGTCTTGAAAAGATAGAAATAGCTCAGCAACGCGAGCAGGACCGCCGCCGCAATACTGATATCGAGATTGGAAGGAGGCAGTATCCTCAAAAACCAGTACTGCCTGGCTATAGGACGGGTGGTGAGAAGATTGCTCCCCGGGTCCTGCAGGATTCCCGTGATCACCGCATCTACGATATAGATGACGGCTTTGGAGATGAGAAACGAGGAGATCAGCTCATCGGTCCTCCAGGCGTATTTGCAGATCCCTGATATTCCTGCCACCGCCGCTCCGGCAGCGACCGCTGCGATAAGGGTAAGCGGGATACCGACGTACCAGGGGAGGTTCGGGAGGGCAAACGCCGCAGCTGCTGCCGCCAGGGCTCCGACATAGATCTGTCCCTCTCCTCCGAGATTGAACATCGCCGCCCGGAAGGCGAACGATATGCCCAGGCCGGTGAGAATCAGGGGAATTGCATCGTTGAGCAGGTTGCCGAAGTAGTAGCGGTTTGTGAACGGTCCGGCGAACAGGTGGTAGAGCGTGATTCCAGGCTCCTTGCTGAGAATGAAAATGAGCAGGAGCAGCACCGCGGCAGCAGATGCCAGGGTGATCAGCAGGCCGCCGGATCCCGCAGCTGTACGGTCTGAGCGGACCTCTCTCACGTGACCGCCTCCCCGCTGTCATCGCGGAGACCGAGCATATACTCGCCGATGACAGTCCGGCTTAAGGAGCCGTCCGAAACAGAGGTGCGCCTCATTACAATCCTGCCCCGGTAGAGCACCATGACCGTATCGGCAACCGCGAGGATCTCATCCAGATTTGAAGAGATCAGGAGAACCGCCGCCCCCCTGCGCCGCACATCGAGAATCTTCTGGTGGATGAAGCTCTCTGCAGCTACATCAAGCCCCCAGGTCGGTTCGCAGAAGAGGACAAAATCCTTCACCTTTTCAAGTTCACGGGCGAGAACCGCCTTCTGGATATTGCCGCCCGAGAGCGCACCCATCCGCACTGCCGCTGTACCGTCGATCTGGTAGTCCGTGATAAGCTGCTCAGCATGGGAGGTTACACCGCTGCGGTCAAGCAGCCCCCCGAACCGTTGAAATTCTCCACGGCGGCTGATGATCATGTTTTCGGCTACCGAAGCTTCAAGACTGGCCCCGCGGGCGAGCCGGTCGGTCGGAACATAGGATAAGCCGATGCGGCGCAGCTGCAGCGCGGACATGCGGGTGACATCTGTATCCCGAAACCGGATACTCCCCCCGGAGAGGGGCAGCAGTCCCGCAATAACATCCTCCAGCTCGCTGAGCCCGTTGCCGGCAACTCCGGTTATGCCGACAATCTCGCAGGTGGAGACGCTGAAACTGATCCGGTCGAGCAGCGGCCGTTCCTGTCCCTTGCGGGAAACAGAGACGTTCCTGAGAGAGAGCACGGGCTCGCTGCAGAAACCGGTCTCCCTGCTGTAGTCCAGCCGAATGCTTCGGCCGACCATCAGCCGGGAAAGCTCCCGGCGGTCCACTCCGGAGGAATCCCTGACCGCAGCAGTCTTTCCCCTGCGCATGACCGTAATCCGGTCGGATATATCGAGAACTTCGTCAAGCTTGTGCGTGATGAGAATGATCGTTTTCCCCGCAGCTGACAGCCGCCTGAGCGTGTCAAACAGCCGCGTCACCTCCTGCTCGGTGAGCACCGATGTCGGCTCATCGAGGATGAGAATATTCGATCGGCGGTAGAGCATTTTCACGATCTCCACCTGCTGCTTCTGCCCCACGCTCAGCGAAGAAACTTTCGCCTGCGCCGATACGTTGAAATGATGGGCATCAATGACCTTCTGAACCTCACGCTGGGCACGGCGCCGGTCATACCATACCAGAGCCGTGCGCGGCTCAATACCGAGTACGACATTCTCCGCCGCACTGAACTCCTCTATGAGCCTGAAATGCTGATGAACCATGCCGATGCCGGCCTGGCCGGCATCAAGCGGGCTCTTGAGCTGCAGAATTCTCCCCTCCAGTTCGATGGTCCCTGAATCAGGCATCTCAAGCCCGTAGAGAATGTTCATGAGGGTGGTTTTTCCCGCCCCGTTTTCACCAATGAGAGCGTGGATCTCCCCCCTGCGTACAGAAAGGGAGGCTTCATCGTTGGCCTTCAAGCCGCCCGCCGGGTAGATTTTAGTTATGGACTTCATTTCCAGATACGGATCCACGGCATACTCCCCAGCGGGACGGAACGTTCACCCTTCAGGCCGCAACCTCAGAGTTCCGGAACCTCCAGAACGATATCTCCCGCAACAACAGCATCAACAAGCTCCTGCTGCTTCTCTCTCAGCTCAGCCGGCACGGTCTGCTCATAATTTGGATCGTCGGTAATAAACTCAATGTATCCGTCGCGGGCGGAGAGAATACGGGCAGTTCCGTAGGCAATCCTGCCCTCCACAGCATCGACTGTCACCTCATAGACCAGTTTCTCCTGCATCAGCGCCCCGCAGCCGGCGATGACTCCGGGAGCCTGGGCATAGGCGTTGTCATCCCAGTACATTACATAGGCATTCCGCTGTTTCGCCGCCTCAAAGACCCCAGCCGCAGCTCCGCCGGCGACAACCCCGATCACATCGACCCCGGCATCGATCATGCTCTTCGCCAGCTCACCGGCCTTGGCGGCATCGTACCAGTTGCCAATCACGCGGTAGTCAACGGTAATTCGGCTGTTGACTGCATGCGCTCCCTCAAGAAATCCGGGGAGTATCATCTTATTGAGCGCCGGGTACTCCTGAGCGGCTATAAAACCGATTTTCAGCTGATCATTCACCCCTTCCATGGTGCTGGAAGTGATAAGTCCGGCAAGATGACCAAGCATATAGGACTGCTCCACCTGATTGTAGAGGAAGCTCGCCATCCGCGGGTGGCCTTCGATAAAACCGTCAACAAAGATAAAACGCTGGTCCGGAAACTGCTCAGCCACCTCCATGCTGACGAACGGCATGGACGGGTTGGAGGTAAGGATCACGTCATACGTGCCGGTCGCAGCAATAGCCGTCAGTTTCTCGGCCCACTGCGCCTGGTTGAAACCAAGCTCAACTACCTTCGTATTCACATGGGCGTACTCCCCGGCAGCCCGCTCCGCTCCCGCTACGAGCTGCTCGTAGATCGGGCTTCCTGCCGCCACCCCGGGAACCACGACCGCAACGGAAAACGGCTTAACCCCAGCCGCGTCATCCGGTTTCTCAGCCTCCCCGGCAGCACTGAGCAGCGGGGCTGCCGCAAGCAGCAGCAGTATTAGCAGCATTCTTCCTGTTTTTTTCATCTCATTACTCCTTCCCTGCTTCGTTGCAGGGTTGCGCCGCACTCATACCCGATACAGTACCACAGCAGGCAGAGAGCGGCTAGTCCACTCTATCACCGTTCTTTTCTATTTCAAACAGGTGAAGGGCACATTCAGACTATAATCAGCGCAGCTGAACTGTTTGACGTTCACACTGAAAATTCCTATGTTATACACGGGTGCGGCCGTTAAAAACCGCCGTCCCTGCAACAAGGAGCATCATATGGAATACAGAAAACTGGGAAATACCGGACTGACCGTCAGCGAGATCGCCTACGGGTCCTGGCTGACCTTCGCCGACCAGATTGAACTGGATCAGGCCAGGAAAATTATTGCCAGGGCTTTCGAGCTGGGCATCAACTACATCGATACTGCCGATGTCTATGCCTACGGCGAAGCAGAAAGCCTCCTCGGGGAAGTTCTGGAAAACTACAACCGCCGGCACTATGTGATAGCGACAAAGGCCTTCTGGCCGATGAGCACGCATAAAACCGACAGAGGACTGAGCAGGAAGCATATCATCGACTCGGTTGAGGGCAGCCTCGAACGGCTCAAACTATCCTCCACCGATATCTTCTACTGCCATCGCTTTGACCCGGAGACCCCGCTTGAGGAGACGATTGAGGCGATCGATGACCTGATCCGCCTCGGGCGCATCACCTACTGGGGAACGAGCGAGTGGACTGCTGAGCAGATCCGCAGCGCCCACGCGCTCTGCAGCGAGCATGGCTGGCACAGGCCTGTGGTGAACCAGCCGCAGTACAGTCTCCTCAAACGGAACATTGAGAAGGATATTCTTCCCGCGTGTGTTGAAAACGGAATGGGCACAGCCAACTTTTCGCCGCTTGCCCATGGTCTTCTGACCGGCAAGTACTCTGGAGGGAAAGTTCCCGAGGGAAGCCGGGGGTCCCATGAATCCCAGAACATGTGGATCAAGGACAGCCTGAAAGACCGCAGCCTCCTCGATACCATAGACTCTCTCCAGGAGATTGCCGACAGATACTCGCTGACCATTGCCCAGCTCTCCCTTGCCTGGATCCTCCACAATCCCGGCATCAGCAGCGTTATCGTCGGAGCGACATCTGCTGAGCAGCTCGAGCAGAATACCCGGGCATCGGGGATCAGGATCTCGGAAGAGGACTATCGGAAAATGAGCAGCCTCTTCCCGGTTCAGACCAGGTAACCGGCAGCAACCGTGATCAGGTAGGCGCCGAGAAGCAGAAAACCCAGTTTTTTGCTCAGCACCTCCTGTGAACGGGTGATGCCGATACGGAGCACCGCGACTACAAAGAACATTGACGGAAAAAAGAGGTAGAAGAACTGCGGGGGGACCTGCAGGGCGCCCCCGGGGGATG
>CAYSRK010000096.1:0-14950 GCA_964433385.1 uncultured Spirochaetales bacterium | reverse complement strand
GGTGTTCCATCTCCTCCTGATTGACAATCCTCAGTCCCGGAACTCCGTTTTTCTCTCCCTGTTCAAGGAGAGCGCGGAGGCTTTTCCTCTGTGAATCCTCTAAAGCGACGGTAAGCTTGCCGACGGGGCTGAACGGAACCTGCAGCTCCCGGCAGAGCTGTTCCATCATCCGGTTGCCGGTCACGTTGAAACGTGCCCGAAAAGTTCCCGGCCGATAATGAATCCCGGAGTGGACTACCCCGCTGTTTGCACTGCTGATCCCGAACCCGACATCAGCCTCCTTCTCGAAAACCGCAATCCTGCAGGTACTCCGCGAGAGGGCGGCTGCGACAGCGCAGCCGATCACGCCTGCGCCGATAATGGCGATATCATACTCGGCATTTGAGCTCATGAACCGGACTGCTCCTCTGAGTCGCTGAGGCGATGGTGTCTGCAGCAGGACTCATGATGCACTCCGTCGGCGCAGCAGCAGACGTTGCCCCCCTCTATGATGACGGCGCACCCGTCAATCAGCATTGAGGCGATCTTCTTCCTCGCCGAGGTGAGAATGTTCCCGTAGGTCTGGCGGGAGACCTCCATAATCCGGGCAGCATCCTCCTGATAGAGACCGTCATGGTCGGTCAGACAGACCGCCTCGAGCTCATCGAGAGTAAGGATGATATTCTCAAGCTCCCGGGCAGGAACACCTGTGGGCTTGAAGGCTCTGTACCGGGGAGAGCAGGAGCGAATTTTTCTTGTTCTCTGCGGACGTGCCAAATTGTACCTCCTTGCAGTATTCGCTGTATGCGGGCATTCCGGATAGTAGCACAACCGGGCAGATTTATGAACACCTGCACGGAGCGGTTGCTTCGAACGAATATGAACGATTCAGATCATGCTCTCAGGAAAAAAATTGTTAAAAGTTCAACAAAACTCCATTGCTCTGCTTGACTTTGGGTGAAAAGATGTATTAGTTTCAGAGTAGATCACAAACGATAAAAAAGATTCATAAATGTCCACAACATGATCCTACCGGAGGGTGCACCGTATGTCAACAGGACTTATACCAGCTGACCGCCAGAAGGCGATACGGGAGATGGTTCATAAACAGGGAATTGTCCGGGTAAATGAACTGAGCGAGCTCTTCGGGGTATCTGTCCTGACTATCAGAAGGGACCTTGACCAGCTCGAGCAGCGGGGCGTGCTGGAACGGACCCACGGAGGCGCTGTTCTGAGGCAGAGCATGCCGGTTGAGCCGCTCTACTCGCAGAAGGAGCAGTTCCGGCGGGAAGAGAAGGAGTGCATTGCCCGTGAGGCCGCATCCCTGATTGAGGACGGGGATATGGTGCTGATCAACAGCGGGTCGACCACGCAGGCGGTCATCCATGCCCTGACGGGCCGCAGCATCACCATCATAACCAACAATATCGGCGCAGCCCGGGTTGCCGATACTGCAGCCTTCAATCTGATTTTTACCGGGGGGAGCTACCGTACGCAGTCGCAGTCCGTCACCGGCGATATCGGGATGCTTGCCCTCGGACGGGTCTACGCCAACAAGGCTGTAATAGGCGTGGACGGGTTCAGCCTGAGCTACGGTCTGACCACCCCCATTCTCCAGGAGGCGGAGATGACGAGGCGGATGATTGAGGCGACGGTGGGGACGGTGATAGTAGTCGCCGACAGCAGCAAGATCGGGGTTGTATCCAACTTCAAGACCGCCGACCTGCGGCGGATAGACTACCTGGTGACCGATGAAGGGGCAGAGCATATTCTCTCCCAGCAGGAGCTTGAGCAGGCCGGCGTGACCATGATCATAGCCCGGTGAGTGCATGCAGGGCCTGCCGGGTACGGCAGGCTGTCAGTATACGTTACGGGGCCGGGAAGAAGTCCGGTCTAAAAGGAGTGAGGTGAAGAGTATGGCATATGAAGATGCGTACCGCGATTGCGTATGGGTCGAGTTTGAGCTGCTTGAACGGTTCATGCGGGACGTTCTGCTCCATTCAGGCGTACCGGCTGATGATGCCGAGGTCATCGGAGAGGTTCTTATTGAGTCAGACAAACGCGGCATCGACTCACATGGAATCGGAAGGCTTAAACCGATCTATATTGACCGGATTGATGCCGGAATCCTAGATCCGGTCACCCGGATTGAAGTGCTCAAGGACGAGGGTACTGCCGCTGTACTGGACGGGAACAACGGCATGGGACATGTCGTATCGAAGAAAGCGATGGAAATGGCTATCGAAAAGGCGAAAGAGTACGGGATGGGCATGGTCGCTGTGAGAAATTCAACTCACTACGGGATTGCCGGTTACTACGTCACCATGGCGACAGAGGCGGGCATGATCGGCGTGACCGGAACAAATGCCCGTCCCTCGATAGCGCCCACATTCGGGGTCGAGAACATGCTCGGCACCAACCCCCTTACCTTCGGCATGCCGACAGATGAAGAGTTTCCCTTCGTTATCGACTGCGCCACATCGGTTACCCAGCGGGGTAAGATCGAAGTCTACGGCCGGGCCGGCAAGGAGCTTCCCCCCGGCTGGGTTATCGGTAATGACGGGAAAACGCGTACCGACACGCAGCAGGTCCTCGTTGACCTGACCAAGGGCAAGGCGGCTCTCGCCCCGCTCGGAGGGCTGGGTGAGGAGACCGGAGGTTACAAGGGGTACGGCTATGCCATGGTCGTTGAGATACTATCCGCCGCCCTGCAGGACGGCAGCTTTCTGAAGGATCTCAACGGTTTTGATGCGGAAGGGAACAAACTCCCCTATCCGCTCGGCCATTTTTTCATGGCAATCGACCCTGAGCGGTTCATGGGACTGGAAACCTTCAAACGGATAGCCGGTACTATCTGCAGGGAGGTGAGAAACTCCCAGAAAGCCCCTGGAGAAGAGCGGATCTACACTCCCGGCGAAAAAGAGCATATTGCCTGGCAGTACCGCAAGGAGCACGGGTGCCCCGTTCCCCCGACACTGCAGAAGGTGATGCGGGATTTCCGCAGCCGGTGGAACCTTGACTACACATTTCCGTTTGACGGCAGTCAGCAGGAACATTGAAGAATATTTCATCATAACACTAGTAAGGAGTAACAAGAAGTATGGACACGTTGAAAGAAAAAGCACTGGCGTACCACACGCAGGGCGGCAGACCGGGAAAAGTGGAGGTGGTGCCGACCAAGCCCTGCCAGACCGCTGATGAACTCTCGCTGGCTTACACCCCCGGAGTGGCAAAACCGGTCCTTGAGATCGCTGAAGATCCCGAGACGGCTTACGCGTATACCTCAAAAGGTAACCTGGTTGCCGTCATATCCAACGGAACCGCAATCCTGGGTCTTGGGGACCGCGGCGCGTTGGCATCCAAGCCGGTTATGGAGGGGAAAGGAGTTCTGTTCAAGAGATTTGCTGATATCGATGTCTTCGACCTCGAAGTAGACACCAAGGACCCGAAGAAGATCATCGAACTGGTGAAGCTGCTCGAACCGACTTTCGGCGGCGTAAACCTCGAGGATATCAAGGCTCCGGAGTGTTTCGAGATTGAGCAGACGCTCATCCGTGAGTGCAATATCCCGATTTTTCATGATGACCAGCACGGCACGGCCATTATCTCCACAGCGGGGATCATGAACGCGGCCGAGATTACCGGACGCAGAATGGAGGACCTGAAGGTCGTCTTCAACGGTGCAGGAGCAGCGGGGATCTCCTGCAGTAAGATGTTTGCAGCGGCAGGGGTGAAGAAAGAGAATATTATCATGTGCGACAGCAAGGGGGTTATCTATAAAGGACGGACCGCTGGAATGACGCCGGAAAAAGAGGATATGGCTGTTGAGACTGAAGCGAGGACTCTCGCCGAGGCCCTAGTCGGCGCTGATGCCTTCATCGGCCTCTCTGTGGCTGACTGCGTCTCGCCCGAGATGCTTCTATCCATGGCCGACAACCCGATTGTCTTCGCCATGAGCAACCCGAATCCTGAAATTACCTATGAGACAGCAACGGCAACCCGCAGCGACGTGATCATGGCCACCGGGAGAAGCGACTACCCGAACCAGATCAACAACGTGCTCGGTTTTCCCTTTATCTTCCGGGGTGCGCTCGATGTACGGGCTACGACAATTTCTGAGGGGATGAAGATGGCCGCCGCAAAGGCGCTTGCCGACCTGGCGAAACAGCCGGTGCCGGAATCGATCAAGGCCGCCTACGGCGGGCGCGAGTTCAGTTTCGGAAGGGACTATATCGTTCCCAAACCCTTCGACCCGCGGGTCATTGAGTGGGAAGCGGTAGCAGTAGCAAAAGCGGCCTGTGAGGAGGGACTGGCAAAGTACCCGATCACCGACTGGGACGGCTACGCGGAAAAACTTCGCAGCCGGATGGCAAAATACTGGAAATAAGCGTCTCTGAGAGAACAGCGGCACGGTTTCATTTTTCCTGATACCGTGCCGCCTTTTGTTTCCTACCCGGTATACCGGCTCTCGAGCTGTACCGCGGTCTTCGTTTCTTCCATGCTTCTCCCGTAACGCAGCTCTTTCGCCGCTATTGATCGGGCAGCGATAAGAAAGGTTATGATCAGCACAGCCGTAACGGCCAGTGCGCCAAGAAGCAGTTTATTACTCGTTTTCATCGGCGGTTTTCTCCTTTTCTGATGCTGCGGACTGCCGCAGATGCTCCTCATGGAGCCTGCGGACCTCATCCATATCGAGATTCAGTACGGACAGAGTCTCAAAAAACTCAGGCAGTCCGCTGCGCATGAATTCTTTTCTGCGCTCACTGAGTATCTGCTGCCGGGCATCGGGAGCGGTAAAGTAGCCGATGCCCCGCTTGTTGTAGATGATCCCCTTGTCCTGAAGATACGTGTAGGTTCTCATCACGGTGTTGGGATTTACCTCCATCTGCACCGCTATCTCCCGCAGCGCCGGAATCCGCTCACTGTTCCCCCACTCACCCTTAATAATGTACTCCTCAAGAAGATCGGCGATCTGCAGGTAAATCGGCTTCTGTTCCTTAAACTGCATCATACGCCTGCACCTCCCGTATTCTGAAATAGCTCACCAGCCAGCAGAACGGAGCAAGCAGGCCCCAGTAGGAAACCTTGGTGAAGATGGCGAAGAAGCGGAGAACCGGGTAGGTACTGCTCAGGTAGGAGGGACTGGGCGTTCTGACGCCGAACATCCGTTCGCTGATCATCAGATCGGTGATGAGCTCGCTGAAGATGACCCTTCCTGCGGCTGCGGCGACGAGACTGAAAAACACGCCGAGTAGGCCGAGAGTCAGCACCGTCTTCATGAAGGCTGCCTTCCTGAAGTAGGCTGACCCCATAAGGAATACCGACCCGAGAACAATAAAATTGAGAATGCTCGTCCAGGCTATGCGGTCGAACGGTCTGAAGGGGGCGAATGAGGTCCCGAACAGCAGCGCTGTCAGCCCCTCGGTCACAACTGAGGCTGCCGTCACAAAGAGCAGCAGTGCAAGCGGGTAGAGAACCAGTACGATCAGAAGCTGCACGGCGAGCTTTTCAAGCGGCGATGCCGGCAGCATCAGCCAGTTGTGCTGGGTGGTCCTCCCGTACAGCTCATCACGGAAGGCGATGCTGGCTATGATAAAGCCCCCGATAAAGAGAAAACTGATGAACAGATCGAGGTAGGAACTCACCTCGCTGGCGTACACGTAGGGACCGTTTACGAGAAGGGCAAGAACGCGGGACAGAACCATGACAATCAGAATGGTCAGCCCGTAGATGGAGATCGCCTTCCGCCCCTCATGCAGGTCTTTTTTCAGCAGATAGATCAGATTCATACCCTTACTCCTCCCCTGGCAAACAGGCTCTCCATGCTCTCAGGCTGGGTTACAGCGGCATTGAAGAGAATTTCGAGATCAATGTCAGTTTCCGGGTCTCCAGGCCTGCGCCGCCTGAGCGCTGACCACCCCCCGGGAACCTGCTCCCGGTAGAGACACTCCTCAGTCCCGGGTTCGCCTGCGGTGAGGGTGAGCGTAAGCTCCTCCGCTACCCTGCTGAGCTGACTGCTGAAGATCACCCTGCCCTCGTGGAGGATGATGATCGGATCGATCAGGTTCTCCATATCCCGCACCTGATGGGTGGAGATAATGAAGGTGCGCTCATCGTTCATGGCTGCGGCAATGCTCCTGCGAAACTGACTCTTCGACGGTATATCGAGGCCGTTGGTCGGTTCATCAAGTATCAGGAGCGGCGTATTTGCGGCAAGCCCGAAGGCGAGGAGAAACTTTTTCTTCTGCCCGTAGGAGAGCTGGTTCAGCTTCTGCTCGAAGGTGAGGCTGAACGTGCTGAGGTAGGAGCTGAACGCCTCGCGATCGAAGGCGGGATAAAAGACGGTATTGTAGGCAAGGTACTCCTCTACCGTGCTTGCCGGCAGGTAGAACTCTTCGGGAAGATAAAAGATCTGCCGAAGAAGCGCCGTCTCACGCCTCTTCGGGTCGTGGCCAAGAACCCTGACCGACCCCTCCTGCAGATAGATCTGCCCGGAGAGAATCTTCAGCAGCGTGGTCTTCCCCGCCCCGTTCATACCGAGCAGTCCGTAGATATTGCCGCCGGGTATCGTCAGGCTGAGCCCGTTGAACAATCCGGCTTTGCTGTAGCTGAATACAGCACCGTCAATGGTTATCATAGCAGGAACCTCCTTGCTAATTTGTTACATAGTGTACTATCTTTCTAGTACACTAGAAATGTACAACCATTCCCTGCTCCTGTCAACCGGGTCAGCGAAAAAATGACTAAAAAAATGAACGTATTCAGCCCGGCACCCTGACCGCTGTCAGCTCTCGGATCCCTGGGATCGTACGATCTTGAAATTATCCTTGACAGCAGAGGGCATGAAGGCTATCTTATTGATAATGATTCCTAACAAAAAACACAAGCGCCGGCGAAGCCTGCAGCGAACCCGAATCCTGCAGATCATTGAGGCCTCAGGTGACCATCCGACCGCTAAGGAAGTGCATACCAGACTGCTGCAGGAGGACCCCTCGGCAAGTTTGGGCAACGTATACAGGAATATCAGGATCCTCATTGAAGAGGGAGAGGTTTTCAGCCGGGACTTCGATGACGGAATTGAGCACTTCGATGCGGTGAGCCGGCCGCACTACCACTTCATCTGTACCGAATGCGGCCGGGTGGAGGATATTCCGCTGCCGGTAAACGGCCGTATCCTTGAAGATGCGCAGCGGGTGACCGATCACACAGTTCTCTCGCACACCGTTCAGTTCAAGGGTATCTGCAGCAGCTGCCGCGCAAAACAGTCCGACACCCGCAAATACCGGAGAGAACACCCCCATATTCCCGGAAGATGAACCAGGTGCTGCAGTCCGAACAGCAGCATAGAGCGATGGAATCTGCCTCGGCAGAAAGGAGAAACGTGTATGGATACAAAGAAAAAGCTTACCAGCACCAATGGTGCTCCGGTAGCCCACAACCAGAATTCGATGACTGCCGGCAAGCGCGGACCGATGCTGCTGCAGGATGTGTGGTACCTCGAGAAACTCGCCCACTTCGACCGGGAAGTTATTCCTGAGCGGCGGATGCATGCCAAAGGCTCGGGTGCGTTCGGCACGTTCACCGTCACTGCCGATATCACCCGATACACCAAGGCTGCCGTCTTTTCCGAGGTAGGGAAGAAGACCGACCTCTTCGCCCGGTTTTCCACCGTTGCAGGAGAACGCGGCGCAGCTGACGCCGAACGCGATATCCGCGGATTTGCCGTGAAATTCTATACCGAAGAGGGCAACTGGGACCTCGTGGGAAACAACACCCCGGTCTTTTTCCTCCGTGACCCGCTGAAATTTCCCGACCTCAACCATGCGGTCAAACGCGACCCGCGTACCAACATGCGCAGCGCCCGCAACAACTGGGACTTCTGGTCCTCACTGCCCGAGGCGCTCCACCAGGTAACCATTACGATGAGCGACCGGGGAATCCCCTACTCCTACCGTCACATGAACGGATACGGCAGCCATACCTTCAGCATGATCAATGGTGCCGGAGAGCGGGTCTGGGTGAAGTTTCACCTCAAGACCCAGCAGGGGATAAAGAACCTTACCGACGAAGCGGCTGAGGCGATCGTCGCGAAGGACCGGGAAAGCCATCAGAAAGACCTGCTTGAGAGCATCGACCGCGGTGAATACCCCCGGTGGACGATGTATATTCAGGTCATGAGTCTTGAGAAAGCGAAGGAGATGCCGTTTAACCCCTTCGACCTGACCAAGGTGTGGCCTCATGCTGATTTCCCCCTGATCGAGGTCGGGGTAATGGAACTTAACCGCAACCCGGAAAACTACTTTGCCGATGTTGAGCAGGCGGCATTCAACCCGGCCAACATCGTACCGGGAATCGGTTTCTCTCCCGACAAGATGCTGCAGGGGCGCCTGTTCTCCTATGGGGATGCCCAGCGCTATCGCCTTGGAGTCAACCACCACCTCATTCCGGTAAATGCGCCGAAGTTCGGTTCCCACAGCTATCATCGGGACGGCCTTATGCGTGTTGACGGAAACCACGGGGCAACTCTCGGCTACGAACCGAACAGCTACGGCGAATGGCAGCAGCAGGAAGAGTATGCTGAACCCGCGCTAGCGCTCGAGGGAGCAGCCGATCACTGGGACTTCCGTGAGGATGACGATGACTACTACTCCCAGCCGGGGAAGCTGTTCAACATGATGAGCGACGAACAGAAACAGGCGCTCTTCGGCAATACGGCCCGCGCTATGGGAGATGCCCCCAGGGAGATCAAAATCCGTCATATCGGCAACTGCCTGAAGGCGGATGAGGCCTACGGCAGGGGCGTTGCCGATGCCCTCGGCATCTCGCTCGAAGAAGTAAAACGTGACGGCTGACATACGGTTGTCAGGAGCCGGGGAGATTATTCCCTCCCCGGCTCCCGGCTGTTTACGGGCATGAAGCGAATACTCACAATCTCAGCAGGATATGTATCACTTTCTCTCGGTGTTGCAGGGATTTTCGTGCCCCTGCTGCCGACGACCCCGTTCCTTCTCCTCAGCGCATCGTTATTCATGAAGAGCTCACCCCGACTTTACCGCTGGCTGACCGGACACCGTCTTTTCGGGACCCATATCCTCTGCTACCGCAAGTACCGGGCAATCTCCCTCCGCTCCAAGGTCTTCACCTTCGTTCTTTTGTGGGGCGTCATCGGAAGCACCGTGCTCTTCGTGATCTCCTCGCTCTGGCTGCGTCTGCTCCTCCTCGCGATAGCGGTCGGCGTCTCGGTTCACGTCGGAAGCCTGAAAAACCTCACCGAGCAGATGGTGCGGGACTGCCGCACTGAGGATCGGGAAGAAACTGCTGTCTGAACAGGCGGTTATTCCGGCATAAGATAGCCCAGTTCTGCAAGCCGGTTCTTCACCTTGCGGTACTGATCATGTCGGATGAATATCCGGTAATCCTCCCCTTTGACTGCATATGAGCTGAGCACGGGATCGGTGAAGAAGAGATCGATCAGGTCCCTGCGCTCCGGATCCAGGGAGAATGCGCTGTAGTCCTCCGTCTCGCCTGTAACCGGAAAGGCTCTTGAAACCAGGTCATCAAAGAACCTGACCCAGAGCGGCGGAAGATCGCTGCTGACAGTGTTTTGAAAATCCCTGATCTTTTTCTTGATGTCTTTGACGCTCCTGCACCCCTTGAGCACCAGCTCCGGGGTAACCTGGTAGCTGTGACGCCCCAGAGGCCGGGCAAACTGGCCAAGGGCGTAGCTGAGGATCGGATCGTCTGCGGAAACGGAGATGAGCAGCCGTTTCGGGTCAAGGACCGCTGTCGCCTGAAGCTGCTCCTCCAGTTTCGGAGCTTCACTGCCGTCCGCTTTCCCGATAAGCCAGGCCCCGAGCGGGGTCAGGGACACCTCCTTGAGACCGTCGAAACGGGAGAGCCGCTTCTCTCCCCGGGCAGTAAGCACTTCATTCACAGGATCCCCGAAGGCGGCATCAAGGATCCCCAGCGAATTGAGCACAAAAAGTATGGCTTTCAGCTGTGGAAGGAAGTAGCCGACACGTTTCAGCGGCGGGATAAGTGTCAGCTGAACATTCTCATAGCGGTAGGAAGTCTTCACCGAGGTACTCAGGGAAAAATTGCTCCACTCATTCCTGCGGAACCTGGCAGGGATTTTTTCCCTGAACTCCCCGTACCAGAGGACCGATCTGGCCTTGTAGAGGCTCTCCGCCGTTACCCAGGACCCGACCTCAAGCTGCCGCAGCAGGGTTATCATCACCTCCCGCTCATGGTTGTCGAAGAGCATATGGTCCGGATACTCCGTGATCCAGTCATTGGTCCTCAGGTAATCGAGCAGATTATGAAACAGGAGGGTGAACTGCTTCCATTCGGGATAGGCTGGATCGAAGAGCGCGGCAAAGACGCTCTTTATCAGCTCTTCAGGGCTCTCGGTATGCTCCATTCCACTGCGGGAAGCTCCTCTGCAGGCATCCAAAACCTCGAGCAGCACTTCAGAACGAAGATACTCAAGCTCCTTGATCTGGGAATAGGGCTCCTCGATCGAGCCGATCTTCGCAGCCTCCTTTACCGCCTGCCTGCGGATCTTTTCCTCCTTGGTCCGCTTCAGCGGGCTGCGGCTGAGATAGAGATCAAGCAGGGAGAGCTGACGAGTGATACCGGTTTCGCCCGTGCTTACCCGCAGCCCCTCAGCGGGAGTCTGCTTAAGAACGGGAGCACGCTCGCCCGGCGGGTCGAGATGCATGCGCAGCTGAAACTCGATTATGGGATCTAAAGCAAGGCAGGAATCCTGACCGGTCGTGAAGCGGTAGCCGGGGTAGAGGTAGAAAGTGTTCATAAGAGACAGCTCGTCGGGAATCTGGTCATTGGTGCTGCCGTAGTAGCTTCCCGACTTCTTCCGGCTGAGCCGTACCCCAAGTCTCGTACACGCATCACCCAGTGAGATAAGCGCATGCTCCCAGATCATCTCTTTCAGGATTTTCTGGAGCGGAGGCGCAATATGGTCGAACAGGTCCCGGGCAGTCTCCCTGTCCAGGAACGCGAACGCCACGATTCGTGCTGCCTCGGCTTTGCGCGGCTGGCTCCCGCTCCGGGGATTCCAGACTGAAAGCAGGCGGCTCCCCTCTTTCAGCAGGACTTTGCAGAACCGGTCATAGATGCTCTTCAGCTCAGGCGCTCGGTAGAAGGTCTCAAAGTAGGAGGTGATATTCTCCAGAGCTTCAGGATCGACGTCGCTCCCCTTCACCTTCACATTCTCCTTCGCTGTCTCCCCAGCACTGCCGGATACCGCCATGGCCATGAGCTGCGGGAGCGAGAGCTTCAGTGTCCTGCTGTCGTCGTACTGGGGCAGGTAATAGTCAGCCTTCTTCCTGAACAGGTTTTTTTTACCATCGGCATTCCCGTTATTTTGGACAGTCAGCAGAGCCAGCCTTATCAGGGTCTGGACCCGGGGATTGTAGGTGTCGATCTGTGCCAGCAGCCGCGCGAGGTTGAAGATCAGCAGCTCCAGACTGATCTGCGGCGAAAGGTCCATCTCATCGAGGCCGGCTGCATAGTCGAGCAGGTACGGGGTGAATTCCTTACGGTTGCGGAGCAGCTCGATGTAGGTGCTGGTGCGCAGCAGACGGTTCATCGGTTCTGCTCCGCTGAGGCCGAGCAGGGTGATGATGCGGTTGATGATGCGGCCGGCGGCCTTGCTGTCATCCGTCCTGAACATACGGATCACACCCAGCAGCAGATCCATGTTCTGCAGATGCCCGAGCAGCAGCAGGGGAAGGGATTTCTCCGGGGAGACTGACTCCGAGAGCATTTCGGGGGTCCGGGAGGTTTTCACGGCGCTCCGTGAAAGCGCGCGGGCAAGTTCTTCGGTGCAGGCGGTGCAGTAGGGCCGGTTGCCGGCAATAAACACCACCCCGCTTGACCTCGTGCCGCAGAGGCTGCAGGCCTGCTGCGATGAACTGTCGGTAAGCATGCCCGGCGTGCTGCTGTTCATGAGAAAACTCAGCTCTCTATCGATCATGTGCAGCTCCTTTCACCATTCCCGGCTTCCGCCGGAAAAGATGAAATCGATATCCTCTTCCCGCAGCATTTTCCCCTCTCCCTGAGAGCGGCTGCCTTCACTCTCTATCAGGGATTCTACCAGGGCAAGCTTGTTCTGCTGCAGCTGCAGAATCTTCTCCTCAATTGATCCTCGCGTGATGAGCTTATAGCTGAATACGCTGTTTTTCTGGCCGATGCGGTGCACCCGGTCAACGGCCTGGTTTTCAGCGGCTGCATTCCACCAGGGATCGAACAGAAAGACATAGTCTGCGGCCGTCAGGTTCAGCCCCACTCCGCCGGTCTTCAGCGTCATCAGCAGCACGTCAAATTCATCGCTGTTCTGAAACGACTCGACAACAGCCCCCCGGTTGCGGGTAGCGCCGGTCATCTGAAGATAGGAGATTCCCCGGGATTCAAGCTCCTCCCCGATCCGCTCTATGGCCCCGAGGTAATTGGCAAATACGAGCGCCTTGTGCCCGTTTCCCACCGCTTCCTCAAGGTAATCGCCGAGGAGGCCGACCTTGGGACTCAGCACCCTGCCGCCGCTCTTGTTCTCTGGGATTGAGGCGATCTGGCGGAGTTCGTTCATGGCGGTCAGCATGAGGAACCGGGCTTTCATGATCCCCTCGGCGGCAATGCTCCGCTTGATCTCTGCAAGGTAGAAAACCCTCCGCTGTTCGTAGAGAGCAGCCTGCTGCGGGCTCATCTCAACCGGAATAACCTGCTCAATCTTTTCAGGAAGCTCCTCAAGGACCTCGCTCTTCAGCCGCCGCAGGAGAAACGGGTACACCTTCAGCTTCAGCTCCTCTGCTACGGTACTGTCTCCCCCCCTGGTGATCGGGTCGGCATAGTCACGCCTGAACTCCTCCTCGGTTCCGAACATTGCCGGATTGAGAAACCGGTAGAGGGAGTAGAGCTCAAAGATATTGTTCTCGACAGGGGTGCCGCTGAGCGCGAGACGATGGCGGCCGTTGAGCATCATGACCGCCTTCGATATCTGCGACCCGGTATTCTTGATCCTCTGGGATTCGTCCAGGACGATGTAGGCAAACTCCTGCTGTTCGAACTTCCTGATGTCGTTGCGCACGGTAGCGTACGTAGTAAGGATCAGATGCGCCTCTGCAGCCTGTTCAAAGTTCCGCTTCGTCCCGTGATAGATTACCGCGGTGATGCGGGGGGCAAACCGCCGCACCTCCTGCTGCCAGTTAAGCAGGATACTGTTGGGCATGACGATCAGGCTCGGCAGCGGCTCCCCGGGGTAGATGGTCGCCAGCAGGGCTATCGTCTGGACCGTTTTCCCCAGCCCCATATCGTCGGCCAAACAGCCTCCGAGGTTATGGCGCTTGAGATAGTGAAGCCAGGCAAACCCTCTCTTCTGGTAATCGCGGAGGACAGCGTTCAGTTCAGGCGGCTGCGGTTCGGTTGAGAGAACCGTATTGAACCCCTCGAGCACCCCGCGGGAGGAGATGAACTGCTTTGATGCCGTCTTTTCATCAATCAAATCCCTGACAGCCGGCAGGTCGAAAAAGGAGAGCTTCACCTCACCGCTGCTGTCGGTTTTCAGCAGCCGCTTCAGCTTCCTGATGAGATTCTGCTCCACAATCGCCTTTGTACCGTCGTTAAGCAGGATATAGCGGTCGGTCTCGAAGCGGGAGAAGAATTCAGAGAGGGCAAACCGCTGTCCGCTGAGGACCACCTCAGCGCTGCCTTCGAGAAAATCGATACCCGAGCTCTCTTTGAACTCAACAACCGGCCTGACCATCCTGATATGGAACTTCTCGAGCTCACGAGAACCAAGCAGGGTGAAGTCGTTGAGAACGGTATGCAGCTCCTGCTCAAGGAACCTGACCGCCAGATTCCGCTCAATGATGAACAGGCGGCCGTTCTGTTCAAAAGTTCCCTCCGGGTCATGCTTGTCCTGGAGCCGTTTCAGGATGCGCGCTACAGCTGCCGCTGCACTGTCGACATCGCACGGCTCAAGCCGGCTGAGTGTGAGCGTCTTCTGCTGGTCATCAATGGAGGCAAGCAGGTGCACATCATAATCATTGATGAAATCCACATCTGCCCCCTCGGCCGATGCCGCCGCGCTGAGGTAGAGAATCCCGGTCTGGTCCACCGATTCGAGTATCAAGGCGGGGGTGCAGGGAATCTTCGCCGCAGACAAAGCTGAGGTGTAGTCGAGGTAGGCAATCTGCGCATCCGGGTAGGCTGATGCAAAGAGAGCTGAGGCCTTCTCAGCCTCGTCGGGCTGAATCAGGGTATTGAACAGCATCATGCTGTCGTTCGGGGCTATGGTTTCAGACCGATAAAGGGTATGACCGCAGAGTACCAGGGACGGTGTGATGAAAGAGAATTCCGCACACGGCTGCTTCTGCCGGGGCTGAAAACGAACCGTCGACTTGAGTGCCGTTCCCTCATGCTCGGTGAATGCAAGCTGCAGACGGCCGGGACGCGGGTCGAAGACTATCGACTCACCGTCAGAACCGAGGGTTAGAAACCCGGGACAGGCGAGAACCAGCTCCATCATGTCGGGGTGGTCGGCGGTGTAGATCCGCCCAGGCTCCTTACCCCATGCAATGGTCCAGGTACGGCTGCCCGCAAGCGTATTGTGGAGGACAAGCGCTTTGCGGAGATTCCCCTGACTCTGGTGCTCAGGCAGCCGGACCTCCCGCCCATCGCGTCCGCAGGTTACCAGGTACCAGCCGAACGAATCCTGGCGCAGCTGGAAACTCCCGTGTTCCGCGGAGGAAGCCTCGTTGATACCCTGCGCTCCCGCACGGTGTGAGCGCCTGAGTGATTCAAACAGCGGACCGCTATCCATGCTGTATCCCATGTTCCCGCTGCAGATAAACCACCTGCCGTTCTCCTCCTCCCCCTGAAGGGACGCTGTTCGCCTGATTCCCTATCATACCGGAATTCCTGCTGACAGCACCAGTCCTCCGGCAACGTTCCGGAT
>CAYSRK010000095.1:0-2323 GCA_964433385.1 uncultured Spirochaetales bacterium | reverse complement strand
CATGCTCGAAGGGGTGCTTCGCTGCGGCCTGGACCGCAGGCAGATCTACGGGAAACCGATCGAGGAACTGTCCGACCTGGTAAACCTGATCATCCTCTCGGCGGATCTCAACGGGAGATATCTCGGGGCAGCCCATCGGCACGCTCCTGAGCAGCGGATACACATCTCCCCCGAAGGCTCCTCCCCCGGATTCTTTCCCGCGGCAATTGAGCCCGGAAGCTTTCGGATCACCGTCAGCGTATTCCTGGTACTGACCGAACAGTGCGTATACCGGATCCGGGTGACCGGAGAACCGGTCAGCAGGGGAGGAAATGAATGAAGAGGTGGACAGCCTGTGAACTGCATGCGCATACGCTTCACAGCGACGGGGACTACAGTGTCAGGGAACTGCTCGACCGTGCCGCGCACCTCGGTCTCGAGGCGATGGCGGTAACCGACCACGATACCGAAGCTGCGCACGATGAGATCGGCAGCATGGATCCGGCCTCCCATATCCCGGTTGTCAGAGGGGTTGAATGGACGACGTTCTACGGACATGCCCTGGTCATCGGCTGCAGTGAGCAGGTTGACTGGCGCAGTGCTGAACCCGAGACCATTGACGAAGCGTTCAGAAAGGTACGGGCTGCAGGCGGTATTACCGGGGTTGCCCACCCCTTTGCAGTAGGGGATCCGATCTGCTGCGGCTGCCGCTGGCAGTTCAATCTGCGTGACTGGCACCTGGCCGACATGCTTGAGATCTGGTCAGGCGCTTCCCCGCAGAACCGGCTGCATACAAGAAACGCGCTGGAACTGTGGAACATGCTGCTCGATCAGGGCTTTGCCGTCACCGGGATTTCGGCGCGGGATTGGCACGGCGAGGAGGATGATGACCGCAGGCCCTTTGCCGTCACCTACCTCTGGATTGATCCGGAAGGTGATATCACTGAAGAGGCGAAACGTGCGGTCAGGGAGCGGAAGGCCTACCTGACCGTCGGACCCGGCATCAGCGCAACAGCTGTATCAGCGGCAGGAAATCCGGAAGGAAGTCCCGGCTCGGGCATCGGCGGCAGCCTGCCTGCAGGCGCGGTCCGGTTCCAGGTCACTGTCGAACGGGGACATCGGGCAGCTGTTTGGGAGCCCTTTGCCCTGGAGCCTGAGGCGGTGGTCCTGATCGGCAGCGGGGGGCGGGAGCTCAGCCGCGTACCGTTTGCCGGGTACGGGAAGACGGTGAGTGTCGAGGTCCCCCGGCCTCCGCAGTGGGTCAGAGTTGAAGTTCACGGAACGATGCTCGGTGATCAGGCGGTGCTCGCGGTGGCAAATCCGGTATATTTCCGAAACGAGGGGAGCTGAACCATTGAAAACAGGCAGTGTATGCGGAGCAGTTGATATCGGGGGAACGAAAATATCGATCGGACTCGTGGACCGTGAGGGAACCCTGCTGGTGCGGGATGTCATTCCCACTCCGACCCAGGGAGACCCTGAGAAAACCGTGAAGGCTGTCAGTTCCCTGCTGCGTTCACAGGCAGCGGCAGTAGGCGAGCAATGGGATGCCCTTGCAGGGATCGGAATCGGCGCATCGGGCCCGGTAGACTGCCTCAGCGGCGTGATCAGGAATCCGTATACGCTTCCCGGATTCCTGGATTATCCTATCGTGAAGCGGATGGCAGCGGAGACCGGGCACACGGTGGTCATCGATAACGATGTGAACGTATCGCTGCTCGGGGAGATCAAGCTCGGCAGCCTGCACGACAGGACGGTTCTCTTTACCGCCTTCGGCACGGGGGTGGGGGTTGCCGTCTGGTTCGCCGGTACCGGACTCTACCGGGCCGGGACCAGCGGCTACCATCCGGAGCTTGGCCACATGATTATCGATAACGATGGGCCGCTGTGCTACTGCACCAATCGCGGCTGCCTGGAGAGCACGCTCTCGGGCAAAGCCCTGAACAAGCGGGCGGAGGAACTGGGCTACCGTGATTTCGACCGGCTCTACCGGGCTGCTGGCGAACACGATCAGGCTGCGAAGCAGTACCTTGAACTGTGCGCTAAGAGGCTGCAGCGGGCCTTCTGGAATCTGCTCACCATCTTCAAACCTGAGATCCTCTACCTCGGGGGAGGAATCGTTGACGCCTACTACGACTTTATCCGCAGCAGCATTGAGCAGCAGATAACCCCGGTCTTCGGATTCTTCGAGGAGTTTGAGATCAGGCGCGCAGTGCGCGACCACGGGTCAGCCATGGCAGGCGCCTCGGCGCTTATCTTCGGGGGAGCGGAGGCGGGCTAGGGGAAGCCGGCCGCGTTTCTCAGCTGAACTGCGGCAGATACTCAGACTGGACTTCCAGCATGT
>CAYSRK010000094.1:0-4553 GCA_964433385.1 uncultured Spirochaetales bacterium | reverse complement strand
GTGCCTGTAATACAGTTCACTGTCAAAGGCGTCGGGATGATCAAAGTTGTAGGCGGTAATTTTCTCATTGTTGATATACTCAGCAGATTTGTAATAGTTATCCTGCGGTATAAAGACAAAATCTGGAACTATCTCACCAATCTTTCGGGCAATGGTAGATTTTCCAGAACCGGACCCGCCGGTTATTCCGATGATTTTCACCCCTGCTGTCATATCTGTCTATCCTTATACCTCAAGGTATTGTCAGCTGCCGTTATTACACATCAGTCTCACTCGAGCCTGTTGTAACCCTATGACAGAAAAACTACTTTACGATACAATAACAGTACACATAAATCAACGGAAAACTGTCGTTCCGACAGCTGCAGGTTCATTCGTTTGTAACCGGTTTGATAATTATTAGCATTGAATGCAGTCACGCAGCGTTTATCGGTTGACAGTCTGCTAAAGGGACACAGCAATGAGGATACGGATAGCGGTATATGCAGCGGTTCTTCTGCTGCTCTTTTCAGGGGCGGCAGCTGCAGATGATCTTCTCCATCTTGCATCCTGGAACGTGAGGATACTATCTGACAACAGCAGAGATGATACCGAACTGCGTTACATAGCTGATATCCTTAGTCGTTACGATCTTATCGCAATCCAGGAAGTACGAGATGAACGGGTTCTGGAAAGGCTCCTGCGCATGCTGCCGGAGGAATGGGACTATCTAGTATCAGATCCTGCGGGCAGGGGAGTCAAAGAGCTGTATGCTTTCATGTACGACTCATCGAAGGTTGCACCTTTCGGTGCTGACTACCTGCTGGGCGACCCGAACGATCTGTTTATCAGGGAGCCATATATCGCTTCGTTCAGGGCTGGGAGCTTCGATTTCGTACTTATCACTCTGCATGCTGTATACGGGGACAGCATCTTCGATCGAAGGGGTGAGGCGGAACTGCTGCCGCACGTTATTACCCATATTGATGATCACTACGGGCCGGAAAAAGATATAATTCTTCTTGGCGATTTCAACCTTCCGGCGGATGACTATGCGTGGGATCCTTTTCATGATTTTTACAAACCGGTCATACCTGCGCAGGTTAAGACCACTATTACGGACACCAGCAGCTACGATAATATTTGGCTGTCTGCATCTGAAACCTTCAGCCGAGAGTTTACCGGGAATGTTGAAGTCTATGCATTCGATGAAATTATCTTTTCCAATGACGATAGACGCGCTTCCGAATACTGTTCCGATCATCGCCCCATTTCCATACTTCTACAAACCGCATTTGACGACGATTCTTCCGCAGCCTCGAGTTCACCTGCGGAACCGTTTTTTATCACACCACCTTATGCAGACGATACTGGGGCAGCATATGCCTCTTCTGCACGGGAGGGTGATGTTATCATCGACTTGGTGATCAGTTCTCCGACTGAACGGGAAACGGTCGGTCTGCGCAATACAACTTTGCAAACAGTCTCACTGGCTGGATGGACGCTTGGAGACAAAAATTCGCCTGATTCGTACACCATACCCGGCAGAACGGATATACAGCCCGGTCAACTTCTTCTTATTGATCACTCGATGCTGAACTTCATTATAAACAACCGGGATGAGGAGCTTTACCTTAAACGGCCAGACGGGATTCTTATCGATATGTGGAGCGATCGGTAGAACTCATTCAAGGGAAATGTTCTGATCTGAGCCGCTTTGTATTGAACAATAAAAAAAGACCGGTGCAAAACCGGTCTTTTTTTAAGCATATCGGGCTGAGTGGATTCGAACCACCGACTTCTTGGTCCCGAACCAAGCGCGCTAGCCCCTGCGCTACAGCCCGAGGGAACGGGAGCGACGGGGATTGAACCCGCGGTCTCCGGCTTGACAGGCCGGCGCGATAACCAGCTTCGCCACGCCCCCTGAATAACGAAGTTGAATCTGCACTAAATTCCATTTTTTGTCAATAGACCGGCAGAGACAGCAGTTACCGCTTGATCCCCAGCTGTCCGGCTGCTCAGTGTGATCAAGTATCTGTTCGACAGAGCCTGCAAGCTGTGGTAGAATCACCGGACATACCGTACCGGAGGTGCCCTATGCAGGAGGCCGTACTGCGTTTTTTTCAGGAGCTGTCATCCCCGCTGCTCGACTCGCTTTTTGAAGCGGTCACCATGCTCGGCGAACAGGAACTCTTCATCGTTGTCATCTGCCTGATCTACTGGAACATATCGCGGAGAAAGGGAACAGCCCTCGGGCTGACCTTGAGCATATCGGTATTCCTCAACCTCTCCCTCAAACTCCTGTTCAGGAGTCCCCGCCCTTATCAGGTCCTTGCCGGAATCGAGGGCAAGCGGCTGGCAACCGCCGAAGGATTCGCCTTCCCCAGCGGCCATACCCAGGGTGCAGCCACCTTCTACATCACGCTTGCCTGCATCATAAAAAGACGCTGGTATACTGCTGCTGCGGTTCTGGTGAGCCTTGCCGTGGGGATCTCCCGCCTCTATCTCGGAGTCCACTGGCCGATCGATGTAATCGGTGGTCTGGCAATCGGGACTTTGATAGCCGTGCTTCTCTATCCCCTGCTCCTGCGTCTCCTTGAGAACCCGATACCCCTGAAGCGGGGATGGTTCGCCCTCTCCCTTCTCCTAACCGCCGCAGCGGCGGCGACAGCCGCTGCAGTCCAGTACAGCGGGGGCGGAGAGAATGGTGATTACGACTTCATCAAGGGACTTGCCCTGCTCGCAGGACTCCTGTCGGGCGCCTATATGGCGCAGTTCGGCCGCACCTTCTCAACCGGAGGTACTCGGAAGATCAAAATCATCCGTTATATCGTGGGGATCGGCATTTCATTCCTGATCCTTGCAGGGGGCAAGGTGCTGCTGCCCGATAACGCGTTCTCGGCGTTCATCCGCTATGAAATAACCGCACTGTGGGCATTCGGACTCTATCCGCTCTTCGGGACGGCGCTTGGGCTTTTCACCAGCAGGTCCGAGCCCTAACCGGTGATAAACCGCTCGGCCTCCTCACGGGTCAGCTTGCCGGCAGCCTCCTCATCCTTCTTCAGGTGATCGGGGAGGGCTATGTTCTTTTTCCCGTGCTTCAGGTAGACGCCGTAGCGGCCGGAGCAGAGATTCAGCGGTTCTCCGCTGCTGCTCAGCCCAAACTCCTTGATCACCGCCGAACCGTTCTTCCCCCGCTTCGGCTGCTGCAGGAGCTCCAGGGCCCGCTCGAGCTCGACAGTATAGACATCATCTCCCTGCTTCAGTGACCTGAACTCGCCGTTATGACCCACATACGCCCCGAATCGCCCGATATTCGCAATCACCGGCTTACCGGTCTGCGGATGCTTGCCGAGCTCCCGGGGAAGACTCAGCAGCAGGCTGATCTCCTCCATGCTCATTGATGCCGGATCACGGCCGGCAGGCACACTGGCCCGCGGGGGCTTGGGAGTCTGGGAATCGGCTTCCCCGAGCTGGTAGTACGGTCCATAGCGGCCGATAAGGTAATAGACAGGCTTGCCGGTCCGCGGATCGGTACCGATCGGTTCCGGTCCCTTTTTCTGGACCTCGATAAGCTTCTCGATATCATCATTGGTGATATCGGCCGGGGTAAGCTCCTCGGGAACGGATGCGTGGTGCTCCTCCCCGCTTGACTCATCCTTGACTACCACATAGGGACCGAACTTTCCAATCCGTACCCCGTCCACCGCGGTTATCTGGGGCAGTCTGACCGTCCGCGACTCGCTCGGATGAATGTCGCGTTCACGTTCGTCCACCTTCCGCTTCAGCCCCTGCCTGCCGAGATAGAACTCCTTAAGGTAGGCGGTCCGGTCAATCCTCCCTTCGGCTATCCGGTCAAGGGTGTTTTCCATGTCCGAGGTGAAACTGTACTCGATAAGGGAAGGAAAGTGCTCCTCAAGCAGCTGCACCACCGAAAAACCGACAAAGGTGGGTACAAGCGCATTGCCGTCCTTGCGGATGTAGCTGCGCTCGAAGAGCGTGTTGATAATAGCCGCGTAGGTTGACGGGCGGCCGATGCCGAGTTTCTCCAGCTCCTTGACAAGCGCGGCCTCGGTGAAGCGGCTGCGCGGTTTGGTCTCATGACGGACCGCCTCAAGCGTATCAAGCGTGAGCTGTGCCCCTTCGCGCAGAAGCGGAATGAAGGTCTCGGTGTTGTCCAGGGCCGCCTCCGGGTCATCCTTTCCCTCGACGTAGACCCGCAGGAACCCGGCGAAGATGATGCTCGTTCCCGAAGCCGTGAAACGGGTGCTTCCCGCATCAATTTTCACGGTGGTTACAGCCTTCTGCGCATCGGCCATCTGGCTGGCGAGGGTTCTCTTCCATATGAGCGTGTAGAGCGAAAGCTCCCTTCCCCCGAGGCCCGTCTCCTCCGGGCGGCGGCAGACCTCCCCCGCCGGCCTGATTGCTTCGTGCGCCTCCTGGGCTCCCTTTGCCGCAGCGGTGAACTGCCGGGGCGCAGGGGCAAGATACTCCTTCCCGTAGAGGTTCTCCACTGCATCGCGCGCGGCGCTGATCCCCTCTGAGCTGAGCACCGGCGAGTCGGTTCTCATATA
>CAYSRK010000093.1:0-2951 GCA_964433385.1 uncultured Spirochaetales bacterium | reverse complement strand
CTTCGGCGATTTCAAAACCGCCGATTCCGTTGCCGAGATAGACGCCGACACGCTCCCGGTTGTAGCCGCCCTGCTCATGGGGACCGAAGCCTGCATCGGCCATGGCCTCCACCGCTGCCGCAACGGCGAACTGGGTAAAGCGGGCCATATTGCGGGCCTCTTTTTTGTCGATATAGTCCGACGGATTCCAGTCCTTCACCTCACCAGCTACTTGGGAGGGAAAGTCTGTGGGGTCTATCTGGGTGATCCTAGTTATGCCGGAACGGCCTTCCCTGATTCCGTTCCACAGCGCCTGCACATTATGTCCGAGCGGCGTCACTGCACCCATTCCGGTTATTACTACTCTGCGTCTGCTGTCGCTCATACTCATTCTGCTCCTTCTATCTGAGAACCGGGAAATATTCAGGATTCCGGCGCTAGGCGCCGGGGATCCCTCCCGGATACAGGCTACATGGTCATGCCGCCGTCAACGGCGAGCACCTGTCCAGTTATGTATCTGGCTGCGTCGGAAGCGAGATACTCCACTGCGAGGGCAATCTCGAGCGGGTCTCCGATTCTTCCGAGGGGTATCTGGGCTGTGAGGGCTTCGCGCTGCTCCTCCTTGAGGCTGCCGGTCATCTGCGTGTCGATGAATCCCGGCGCGATTACGTTGACCCGTATCCCGCGGGAGGCGAGTTCACGCGCGAGGCTTTTGGAAAATCCAATGATGCCGGCTTTCGATGCGGCGTAGTTCGTCTGCCCGCCGTTGCCGGTGATGCCCACAACGGATGAGATGTTGATGATTGTCCCCTTTCGGGCTTTCATCATTGAGCGGGTAACGGTGCGGCAGGCGATGAAGGTGCCGGTCAGGTTGACGTTGATGACCTCGTCCCAGGCTTCACGCTTCATTCTCATAATCAGGCCGTCCCGGGTGATGCCGGCGTTGTTCACCAGGACATCTATGCCTCCGTCCGTGCTGATGACGGTCTCAAGCGCCTGCTCGATGGAGGATTCATCGGTCATGTCGGTGCAGATCCAGCGGAGTGAGCCTCCGGCTTCCTCAGCCTTCTTGCTGAGCAGGTCATGGTCTGATGCCGCGGTTCTGCTCAGATACCAGACGGATGCTCCCTGTTCAGCGAACAGGCCGATTACCGCCCGGCCGATGCCCTTCGATCCTCCGGTGACTGCTGCCGTTTTCCCCTGCCATGCGCTGTTCATAGTATGCTCCTTCGTCTCGTACCGGTGGGACAACTCATTTTCCAGCGAGTGCTCCCACTGCTTCCGCCGTTCCGGCGGGACTGCAGGAAACCTGGCTTCCGCTGTGCTTCCACAGGCCGGCAAGCACCGTCCCGGGACCTGCCTCGCAGCAGAGTTCCGGCGTATGGTTTGCCGCGATATTCTGCATGACGGTCGTCCAGCGTACCGGCGTTATCTGCTGGCGTACCAGATTCTCCTTCGCCTCATCGCCGCTTTTCACTGCCGAGCCGTCAACATTGGTATAGACTGTATGGATTGGGTCAAGAAAGTCAATATCATGGATGAACTCTCTGAATCGCTCTGCTGCAGGGATGAGAAACGGAGTATGAAAGGGGGCGCTGACTTTCAGCGGGACGATCCGTCTGGTGCCGGCAGCCTTGAGCAGACGGGTAAGTTCTTCGATGGACTGTTCGAGTCCGGCAACGACTACCTGCCCGGGGCTGTTGTCGTTGGCCGGATAGACATCTTTCAGGCCCGATTCTTCGATATATGCAGCAATTTCGTCAAAGCTTTTGCCCAGAACGGCGGCCATTCCCAGTTTTCCGTGAGAGGCGGCTGCTTCAGCGGCAGCCTGCGCCATGAGTTCTCCCCGTTTGTCAGCCAGAGTAAAGAGGGTCGCAAGGTCGTAGATTCCGGCTGCATAGCAGGCGCAGAGCTCCCCCAGGCTGAAACCGGCGTACACCGGCGTTCTGCCTTCCGCGGTAAGCACGTTGTGCTCGCACAGGAGGGTATGGGCTGACACGCTGACGAGGGTCATGGTGATCTGCGTATGCTCGGTGGACTTCAGCTGCTCTTCTGTTCCGTGGAATATGAGGTGCTTCAGATCTTTTCCGGTCACATCCGAGGCCAGACTGAAGAGCTTCCGGACTGCATCGGATGCTTCATAGAGATCTCTTCCCATTCCGGCATATTGGGCTCCCTGTCCGGGAAACAGACAGACGGCAGTTCTGTTCATACGTACTCCTTCGATTGAACGGTGCAGATTCGGTTTCTTCCCCTCTTTGGGCTTGATTCTTCAGTTACCATACGAAGAGATTCCCGCCGTAGGTCAGACCGGCGCCGAATCCGACGGTCAGCACGACATCTCCGGGTTTCAGGATGTCCTTGGTCTGCATTTCCGCGAGAGCGATCGGAATCGATGCGGCTGAAGTGTTGGCGAAATCTTCTATGTTGACGTAAAATTTCTCCATCGGTATCTTCAGTCTTCTGGCGGCAGCCTGGATGATTCTGCTGTTCGCCTGATGCGGAACGATCCAGTCTATCTGATCATACGTGAGACTGCTGCGTTCAGCAAGCTCGCTGATAATGTCGCTGACAGCTTTTACGGCAAAATTGTAGACCCGCCGGCCGTCCATTTTCAGCGTCATTTCATCTTCGGTGATGCCTTTGGTACGCATCGGTTTGCGCGATCCCCCGGCGGGAAGCATGAGCGAGTCGTATCCGGTTCCGTCGGTATACAGGACAGAATCGATGATTTTTGGGATAGTGCTGGTCCTGCCGCTTCGGTCTCTGCGCTGGTGGAAGGAGGATTCAGAGGAGAGGACGGCGCAGCCGGCGCCGTCTCCGAAGAGGACGGCAGTGTTCCTGTCCTGCCAGTCGACAATGCTTGAGAGTTTTTCTGCCCCGATAACCAGGATGTTTTTCATGTGGCTGTCTTTCATGAAGGCGAGGGCGATTTCCAGGGCAAAGATGAAGCCAGTGCAGCCGGCAGTGAC
>CAYSRK010000092.1:0-9460 GCA_964433385.1 uncultured Spirochaetales bacterium | reverse complement strand
ACCGGTATGCCGAATGTCTCGGCGGTTTTATAATACAGGGGGAAGAGCACGATGTTGAACACGCCGAAGATCAGGAATGTTATGCCGATATACGCACCGTTGAGGTCGAAGCCGAAGTTGAACCCGCCGCCGTAGGCGAGATGATGAAAGAGCATGAAGCTCACCGTGAACCCGATATGGATCAGCTCGAGAATGGAGAACGCGAGGATGCGGGCCTTTACCACATCATCGCGGCTTACCGGAAGCAGGATGGTGAACTGATTATCCTTGTTCACGCGGTACTGACCGAGCAGGTTTGGGGCGGTCACCATGAAGAAGTACAGGGGAATGAGAAAGAAGATCCACTGCGGGATCATGGCAAGCGCTGCGAAGACGAATGACGAGAGCAGGTACAGCGGATGAACGGCGAGCTTGAACTCCTTATACAGCAGCAGTTTCATGGCGCGGCTCCCGTTTTGCGTGGTAGATCATGATATCCTCCATGGTGGGGGCTTCTGCCGTGAACCCGGCGAAGAGCGGCAGGTCGACGCTTCTGATAAGCCCCGTGAACCCGTAGGGGTGGGTCCTCATAGAAATCATCCTGGAACGAAGATCAGCACTCAGGCCGGCGGCATCCCCCCTGACGAGACGGTAGCTGCCGATGAAGTCCTCTCTGTTGTCGGAGCCGATAATGACGCCGTTGTCGATGTACAGAACATGGTCGGCGCATTTCTCCAGATCACTGGTGATATGGGTGGAGTAGAGAATGCTCCGCTCGCCGTCCTCCACGATTTCCTGGAACAGCTCGAGCAGGTCATCACGGGCTGCAGGATCGAGTCCGCTCGTCGGTTCATCGAGTATGAATAACCGGGCGCGGTGACTCATCGCGAGGGCGAGGAAATACTTTGTTTTCATGCCCTCGGAGAGTTCGCCCGCTTTCTTCTCCGGGTCGATGCCGAAACGGTCGATATAAGACTGGTAGGCCGCGCTGTCCCACTGGGTATAGAATCTGCTCACCACCTCGGAGATCCGCCCGATTCGGTACGACTTGTAGAGGTCCTTATCTCCGAGGACAACCCCGAGTTCCTGCTTGATGGCGATCTCATGTCCCCTGATATCTTTCCCGAAGACCTCGACCTCACCGCAGTCGGGGTGCACCATATTGAGCAGCGATTTGAGGGTGGTGGTCTTCCCGGCGCCGTTGGCGCCGATAAAACCCATGATATACCCCTGCTCAAGAGAGAACGAGACATCATCAAGAAGAAACTGGGGATACCGTTTTGAGAGATGCTTCACGGTAAGCAGGTTCACTGCGCACCTCCTTGGGTTCAAGGTAAATTGTGTATATAGTATATACACAATATGGAGCGGACTGCAAGATATGTTTTCATACCGCTCCCGTGACTGATCGGCAGCTTCGGCACACTCTGACGAAACATTGCCACCGCTCAGACGATTGTCTTACCATGCAGCAAGTGAGTGCGCCTCGTTTCGACAACCTTGGATTTTCACTATTGCAGCAGCTTCCACAGATATGTGAAGGAGTATGAACAGCTCAGCACCAGCTTGGCAAAAATCCTTTGATTGATCGATGCGACCATCTGCGCGACAAGAAAAAGGGATTCCTCTCAGCTCTAGTCTTCAAGGATGCTTCTACGGTGAACCTTGATGTGACCCTCCTGAGCAGGGCATTTCCCTCCGTCACAGCTGAAGTTGTCAGTCGACAGAAGGATGAAGATATCAACCTTGATCATGGGTATTCTATCATCATGGCACCCTATATATCAGGAGAATCGGCTGACAATGTGAGCGGCTCGGCATCGGGTACCTGGACATGTCGGGGAACTGCAGGCTGCCGTTCCGTTCCATCTATGTGAACGACCAGGGACATGTGGGGAGTGTCGATGTGGCTATCCCAGCCGCTTTGTATGGTGGGACAAGAAGGGGAAAACGCAGCCGGCATGTCCAGGGACTAAAGGCTATGAAGGCAGCTGGCGGGGATATTGCGTTCAAGTTTGAACCACGCCGAGTCAAATCGGAAGCACCGCGACCTGATGGAGCAAAGGCAAAGGATGCCTACGATCTCTATTTCTTGATCAAGCAGTATCCAGGTGGTGCCAGGCAGCTGGCGCTTGAATTCTCCGGTTTATCCGAAACTCCCATAGTTCGTGAAATGAGTGCAAAACTGTCGGAGAAATTTGCCTCAGTTGATCATGCCGGCCCGGTTGATATTGCAAACTTCATGGATGTATCGGATGATCAGGAGATCAGTATGATCCGCCGGGACGCCTTTGAACAAGTCCGGGCATTGCTTTCGTCAATCTGACTATTCCAAGTTCCTGCATAACCAAAGCAGAGAATGAGGTCATTTTATATGTGTACGTACGCCCTTATCCGGCAGCGCGGACACAGAAGGAGGCTGAAATGAAACAGCAGGTAAACCGTGTATTCCCGACTCTGCTCGCCCTGTTTGCGGCAGTCTTCATAACAGCGGGCTGCTCCACAGCCCAGTTTGCCGGCGATCCGCTTAAGACCGTGGAGACCATTGACCTGAACCGGTATCTCGGCCAGTGGTACGAGATCGCCCGGTACCAGAAGGGTTTTGAGAAGAACATATTCGGCTCCACCGCGCAATACTCGCTGCGCGAGGACGGCCGCATCCGGGTAGTGAACAGCGGCTTCAAGAACACGCTTGACGGAAAATTCACCTCGGTGGAAGCAGTCGCCTGGAGACCCGACGATTCGGTCCCCGGGGCGCTGAAGGTGAGATTCTTCAAGCTCTTCACCTCCGACTATCTCGTCTTCGGACTTGATGAGGATTATCAATGGGCCCTCGTGGGCAACAACGAACGGGATTCCCTATGGTTTCTCTCCCGGACTCACGACCCTTCAGAGCAGACGCTCGCGGTCATGCGGGACATTGCCCAAGCGCAGGGGTATGACCTGAGCGAGCTGTTTTACGTACCGCAGAAACCGCGGGAACGGTAGAGCCTCTTTCTGCGAAAGAGAAAAAACCTGTTCAGCGAACTCAGGCTTTTGCTTTGAGACCGATTTCGGTATAGTGTGATCAAGGAGCGGTGCAGGTGAGCGTTATCGGCAGGCATACCTTTGAAATTGCGACATTGCTGCTGGGTGCGGTTGTCATACTCTGTGCGCTCTTTATGCCCTCTGAAGACCTGCATATTCCCTCGGGCGAGGTAAAAGAGCTGCGTGACGGCTGGACCGTTGTCTGGGACGGGGGAGGAGCCGAAGATGTGCAGCTGCCTATCGATGCGAAGCTCCCGGCAGGGACGCGCTATACGGCGACAACTGTCCTCGGGAATGATTTTTCCGAAGCTCAGACCTTGAGAATCCGCTCGTCCATGCAGGAGCTGACCGTCCGTCTTGACGGGCAGCTCCTCTACACCGATGAGCAGCTGCCTCCCTCCCGGTTTACCCCCCCGCCGGCAAGCATCTGGCGCATGGTTCCCCTGCCTCCCGACAGCGTTGGAAAGCAGCTTGAGCTGATCATCAGCTCCCCGGTGGCCGCCTTTTCCGGGACAATCAACATTGTCAGTTACGGCTCCCCCGATGCCCTGCTCTACGACCTGGTAAGGGATGAGTTTTTCGGCATCATCCTCTCCTTCGGACTGCTGTTTTCCGGCATCGTGCTCCTCGCAGCTGCCCTCAGCCTGCGGCAGCTCGGCGACCGGAGGTTTCTCTACCTCGGGCTCTTTGCCGTGGCCCTCGGACTCTGGATCCTCTCCGAAGCACGGGTCCTGCAGCTGTTTACCGGCAGCCGATTCCTCCTTGGCGCCATAAGCTACATCATGGTCGGGTTTATCCCCATCCCCCTGACACTCTACCTGCGCGACATAGTTCTCACGAAGTACCGGAGACTGCTCTCCGCTGCGGCCTGGATTTTCGGCGCCCTGATCCTGCTGAACCTGAGCCTGCAGCTGAGCGGAACAGCATACCTTATCAATACGATCTCCCTGACCCTCATTCTTCTGGTACTCACCATGGCCGCCGTGCTCGTGCTCCTCTTCCGTGAGTCCATAACTCAGAGAAGCGCTGCGGCAAAGCGGTTTCTGCTCTATGCCGCCGTGCTGGCCTTCTTCCTCGCCCTGGAAGTGACAGCGTTTTTCTTCCGCACCTTCGACTCAATCTCATCGTTTCTCCGCATCGGCATCGTCGTATTCTTCATATTCCTGGTGCTCGACTCCGTCCGCTACTTCAACGATCTGCTTGCAAAAAGAAAGGAGGCGCTCTTTTTTCAGGAGCTCGCCTTCAAGGATATCCTGACCGGCGGGCTCAACCGCAACGCATTTGAACGTGATGTGGAGCTGCTGATGAAGGACCTCCCGAAGAAGTGTTTCCGGCTCGTGCTCATGGACCTCAACGAACTGAAAGCGATCAACGATACCTACGGCCACAGGGCAGGGGACGAAGCGCTCATCCTCTCCTTCTCGGTCGTTGATGAGGTCTTCTCACCGTACGGCTCCTGCTACCGCATCAGCGGGGATGAGTTTGCCTGCCTTCTGGAACCGCTGGATGAGCTGCTGTTCCGGGAGAAAACGGAAGCGCTGCGCACCCTGCTGCATAGCCGCAGCAGCGGAGTTCCCTTCACCCTTGAGCTGGCGATCGGCAGCGGGATCTGCCCTCAGAGCGAAGGGTCGAACTTCCGGTCCTTCTATCACGAAATCGACAATCTGATGTATGAAGATAAGAAACAGCAGAAACAATCCCCCGGCAATAAACCCGAGGGGGCGAATCTCCAGGAGGACCCAGTATGATCTCCATGCAGTTGACCGAGCATTGTACCGGAGTGAACATAAGCGGAGAGCCCGAAGAGCTGCTGGAAATACCTGAAGCAGCCTATGAGCTTATCCCGGGTTTTCCCGGTGAATCTGACCGGTACCAGGGCCTCAGCGACAGTGTCCTCTCAGTCTTCTACGAGCTGCGGCATGCGGGTATGGGCGACCGTACGGTCTCTTACCGGATAGGCGCCATCCCCTTCTTTGAGACCGACAAAAACGGCATACCCCTCACCTCAGTAGTCTGCAGCGTACCGATACTCTTTCCCCAGATGTGCCATCTGATGATGGCGCTTAGTATGCTGATAGAGCGGCGCATCTACAAACTCGCCGGCGCCTCAGCCTTCGCCTGCAAGGATATGAATGTGATCTGGGACGAGCCGATTCTCATCACGCGAAGGTTTCAGGCCGCCTTTTTCGCCTGTATGGAGAGACAGCTCAGCAGTGCGTCATATACCCGGTTCAGGAACTATATCACCCAGGGCTCGAGGAATATCGGGTCGATGTATGTGCAGTACCTGGAACTCAGGAACATCGCGTTTATCAACAGCACCCCGCAAAAGAGAAAATCGCAGCTCACTATCGAAGCGAAGCGCCTTTCGGAGTTCAGCCATGACGCCGAATATCATGCGCTCAAGGGCGAGATCGACGCATATGCAGCCGAGCACGGGATCAGCGCGGAGGACGTCGGGTTTCCGACTCTGGAGTACCCCGATCCGATACCCTGGTAGCGGCGGTCGGCCTCAGCCGGAGAGGTGGCTGCTCTCCCGGCCGCGCTCAAGCAACAGCTGCACAGCCTGCTCGAAGAAGATGAAAAAGCTCGTCCGCGTCTTCTCAAACGGCTGCAGGTGCTCCGGCTGCCGATGGCGCGAGAGCACCATATACCGATCACATGCATCAATGAGCTCGCCATTGAACTCCTCGCTGACAATCACCGTCAGCGCTCCTTTCTCGCGGGCGGATTGCAGGAGGGAGCTGAAGGAGCGGTAGCGTCCGGTTTCCGTGCAGATAACCAGCAGGCTCCTTGCATCGGCAAGGCGCGTAAGGGACGCCTCATCATTCGGACTGGCAATGAAGGCATCGAGGCAGAGGCGCAGCTTGTACTCCGCATACTCGGCGACAATGTGAGAGGGCCCGTAACCGAAGAGCAGAATCTTCGGGCGACTGGACAGCAGGGAGACAAACTCGGCGGTGAGATTCGGGTCAAACTCGTCAATCACCCGCTTCAGCCGCTCGAGCTCGCTAAGCGGTGATTCTGCACCGCTTTCGGGAATCTCACCGTGGCTGAGGAAGTAGCCGTACTCCTTGTAGCCGCTGAAACCCGCCTTCTTGACGCTCTTTGAAACGAGAGAGCTTGAGCAGCCGCAGACAGAGGCAGCCTCGACAATCGTCGGCACTCCATGCTCACGGGCGTGAAGCGAGAGTCGGTCAAGCACCCCCCGCTCGAACGGAGTCAGTTTCGTCATATCAATTCGGATCATTCTCTGTCAGCCCTCCCTGCAGACCCGGTCATACGCACACTATAGCCCTAAGACGGTCTCCTGAACAGCCGGCGGGTGGGAACATATGGAAAATTTTCCAAAAATTATAACAAATGGAAGATTATAAGAAAATTTTACGTTGACGCTTTTTTCCCCGCCCGTTAGGATGAACATACGTGATAGCGGCATCGGAGAAAGCCGCTGAAGGAGCGATCATCGTGAACAGTGAAGAACTGCGAAAGGACCTGCGGTCAATGCTTGATGAGCAGGATATCGTCACCGATGAGCTGCTGCTCTACGATGCGGCTGCTGACCGGTATAAAAAATATGCCAAGGCGAGGGGAGTTCTCGATGTGCCCCCTCCGGCGGCAATCGTCTATCCGCGCAGCGCGGCGGCCGTCGCCGAGCTGCTCGTCTACTGCAGCAGTCACGGCATAAACGTCATCCCCCGCTCAGGCAAGACCGCAACAGAAGGCGGACTCGAAAACTGGAGACCGCTTACCATCGTCATCGATACCGGGAACCTCAACAAGATCCTCCATATAGACGAATACAACATGCAGGCCACCGTCCAGGCCGGAACTGCGCTTCAGGACCTGGAGGATAAGCTGCGCCCGTCAGGTCTTACCACCGGTCACTCTCCCCAGTCCAAGCCTGTCGCCAAGTACGGGGGCCTGTGCGCCACGCGCAGCATCGGACAGCTCTCCACCCTCTACGGGGGAATCGAGGATATGGTCGTCGGACTCGAATGCGTTTTTCCCGACGGGCACATCGCCCGGATCAAGAATGTTCCCCGCCGTGCCGGAGGCCCTGACATCCGCCACATACCGATCGGGAACGAGGGGACTCTCTGCATCATTACCGAAGTGACCGTGAAGCTCTACCGCAGCTTTCCCGAGAACAACCGCTTCTTCGGCTACCTTATCAAGGATGTCGCCGGCGGCATCCGTATCCTGCGTGAGGTGATGGTCAACGGCTACCGGCCCTCGGTCGCCCGCGTCTACTCCGAGGAGGATGCGCGCCAGCACTTCTACCACTTCCACAAAGGCCGCTGCGTACTTCTGTTCATGGCCGAAGGTGCCCAGCGGTTGGTTGAAGCGACCTCCGCCGGAATAGAGGAGGCTGTTGAGACCTTTCGGGACGCTGTCATTGAACAGGTTCCGAGCAGCCTGATCGAAACCTGGTTCAACAACCTCAACTGGTCGCAGCAGGATATTGACGATGAGTTTGAGGGAATGAAGGACAACGACAGCCACGACGGATTCACCACCGAAGTTTCGGCCGACTGGCAGACCATCCCGATCCTCTACGACAACGTGATCAGCAGGATCCGCAGCGAGTATCCCCGGGCCCACGATCTGACCCTCCTCGGCGGCCACAGTTCCCACAGCTACATCAACGGCACCAACATGTACTTCGTCTACAACTACCGGATCAACTGCGCCCCCGAAGATGAGATGCGCGTCTATCATCACCCCCTGCAGCGGATCATTGTAGAGGAGACCCTCAAGCTCGGCGGCTCGATGTGCCATCACCACGGCATCGGCAAGTACCGCAGCGAGTGGACGAAGGAGGAGCACGGATCGGCATACTATATGCTTGAGAAGCTCAAAGAGGCTTTCGACCCGAAGGGAATCATGAATTTCGGCACCATCTATTATCAGGAGGAAGGTGCCGTCTATCTGGGGAAAACCGACTAGCACACCCCGCAGGAGGAGAAGAGCAAGATGTTCCGGATCGGATGTCTGGTAAAACCCGTTCCCGATACCGCAGAGGCCGTGTACGACAGCAGGGAGCATGTGCTGATCAGAAACCGGGGACCCCAGCTTATAAACCCTGATGACGCGACCGCCCTGAGTATCGCCCTTGAGTATGCGCGGACGAGACCCGGGGTGACCGTTGAAACCGTCACCATGGCCCCCCGCTCGGCGGTTGCCCACCTCGAGGACCTCATCCGCAGGGGAGCGGACCGAGCCCTGCTCATCTGTGATCCCCTGTTAGCCGGCAGCGATACCTACGTCACGAGCCGCATCCTAGCCCGCTGCCTGAAGCCGCGCAGGTACAGCCTCATACTCAGCGGCACCAGTACCCTTGACGGCGGTACTGCCCACGTGCCGGCCCAGATCGCCCACATGCTCAGTCTGCCCCACCTCTCGTCCGTCTCCGCCCTCACTATCAAAGAAAAGACTGTCGAGGCACAAATCCGGACCGATGCTGAGATCCTCACCTTTGAGGTCGACCTTCCTGCCCTCCTGGGTATCGCCTACTCAGCCGACCAGAGACTGCCCTACATCCCCTTTGAAGCTGTCACCCGTGATGTGAGCGGCTCGGTGGAGATTATCAGCAGCAGGGAGCTGGGATTCAGCGCCGAGGAGACGGGAAGCCGCGGCTCTCTCACCCGGGTTGCCTGGGCCCGGGAGTACCGCTGCACCCGTCAGGATATCATGCAGGTTTCCTCAGACGAGGAGGGCGTGCGCAGCGTGCTCCGCTTTCTCTCTGAAAAAGGATTTCTCTGCCCATGAAACGGGTAGGCATCTTCCTTGAAGCGGGTACGCCTGAAGAGCTCGACTCGCTCCTCTGTGCCGCTGCGAAGCTCTGCTGCGGGGAACCGGATCATATCAGCGCAGCGGTCATCGGCAGCGGAGAGGATGAGGCGGCGCCCAGGGCTGCTTCGGGGAAGGTCGATACCCTGCTGCTGCTCGACCCCAGCCGGTACCGCATCTGGGATACCGCGGCGATCGCTGAAGCCCTCGAGCGAATCGCCCGGATGCACCGCCTTGAAGCGGTTCTCTTCCCCTCCTGCACCTTCAGCAGGATGACTGCCCCGATAACCGCAGCCCGACTGGGTGCGGGGCTTGTTGCCGAGGTGACTGACATCAGGGAAGAGAGCGGCACCATCGAACTGGTTCGCCCGGCGCTCAGCGGCAGGATGCTCGCAGGAATCGTCTGCCGTCCGGACCGCCCCCTTCTGATGAGCATCCGTACCGATGCCTTCAGCTGTCCGCCGCAGGAAGCTGCTTTGCGCAGGACTGAGCTCTCCCGGCCGGAGCCGGGTGACGGCAGCAGCAGCGGCATCAGGCTCCTGAAGCGCGAAAGCCTCCCGCCGGTCGAGGATATCAGGGAGAGCGAGGTGCTCGTCTCAGGAGGTGCGGGCATCATGCGCCGCTTCGATGAGCTGGAGGAGCTTGCCCGCCTGCTCGGCGG
>CAYSRK010000091.1:0-2697 GCA_964433385.1 uncultured Spirochaetales bacterium | reverse complement strand
AAAATACGCACGAACCGCTTAACACGCTCAGCCGGATCATCTCAACACTGGTCGAAGAGCGTTGTCAGGGCAGCATTGAGGGGGAGCAGACCTCCGTCTACAGGGAATTCCTGGATACCGTCGATGACATGATGATGATCACCGACTCTGACGGATTCCTTGTCTATACCAATCCGGCAGTTACGCACCAGCTTGGATATTCCGCCTCTGAGCTGGTCGGCGCTCACATGCTCTCACTTCACCCTGATACCGTGCGGGCTGAAGCGAACACCGTGTTCCTCGAGATGCTTGAGGGCAGGCTCAAGGTCTGCACTCTCCCCCTTGCCCGAAAAGACGGCATCACCGTGCCGGTGGAGTCAAGGATATGGAAAAGCCGCCGGCTCGGCAAACCGGCAGTATACTGCATTTCGAAAAACATCTCGGAACTGCAGACGGCGTTGCGCAAGTTCAACACCCTCTTTTACAGCAGTCCTGTATTGATGGTGCTCGCCTCCCGGGAGAAGCTGGAAATGCTCGACTTCAACCAGGCATTTGAGGAGATCACCGGATTCTCCCGGGAGAGTGCCCTCGGCAAAACCCCCTGGGAGCTCGGCCTCTTCCGGGACACGCCTGAACGTGTGCAGGAACTGCTGTGCCGTATCACTGAAACTCCCAGTTTTCGTAACGTTGAACACCAGTTCCAGACTTCCACAAAGGGCTGCGTAACCGGTCTGTTTTCCGGTGCTGCAGTAGATGCAGCCGGTACTCCGGCTTATCTCGTTACCATGACGGATATCAGCGAGGTGGTGCTGCTCAAACAAAAAGTGGAGGAGGAGAAGCGGCAGCTGAAGTTTGTCATCGAATCCACCGCGACCGGCATCTGGATCTGGAACCTTGTTGATAACTCACTCATAGTGAACGAGCAATGGGCAAATATGCTCGGCTATACCCTGGATGAACTGCGCCCGCTTTCTTTTGAAACCTGGAACAGGCTCACCCATCCGGACGATATTGCGCATGTCATGGCCCGGCTTGAAGTTCAGCTTGCCGGCAGTGACGATCCTTACAGCTCAGAATTCAGGATGCGCTGCAAGGACGGCTCCTGGGTCTGGGTGCTCGCTCACGCTACCGTCGCCGAACGGGACCGTGACGGCCGCCCGCTCACGCTGTATGGAACTCATATCGATATAACCAAACGCAAAATGGAGGAGATCAGCCTCAAGAATACCCTCAACCGGACCATAAAAAGTATAGAGGATAAGGCGCTGTTCATGGCCCAGATTACCCATGACATCAAGACCCCTCTCAACGTTATCCACGGCCTGAACGAACTCCTGCTCAACACCGAAACCTCCCCCACCCAGAAGGAGTACCTCGGCAAGATCAGGCGGGCATCCCAGACCCTCATGAATACCATAGCCAACCTGCTCGACTTCTCCCGGATAGAAGCCGGCAAATTTTCCAGTGAACAGACCCCGTTCTCCGTCCGGGAAACTGTCAGCCGCCTCTGCGAGCTCTACCTGCTTGAGATTGAACGCAAACACCTCCATTTACGCTGTACAATCTCAGATGATCTCCCGTGCCTGCTCTACGGGGACGAGCAGGTGCTCCACCATATCCTCCAGAACCTGATCGATAACGCCGTCAAATACACCGACAGCGGAACTGTCGGGATCAGCGTACGCGCAGCTGAACCTGAAGACGATACCTGTCTGTTTACCTTCGAAGTCAGCGATACCGGCCGCGGCATCGACGCAGAGGACCTCCTCCGGATATTCGACCCTTACAGCCGCGTCATCAGCAATCAGCCGTATCTCAGCAGGAACAGCGGATCAGGTTTAGGACTATCCATTTCACGTGATCTGGCAGCAGGGATTGGAGGGGAGCTGACAGTTGAAAGCGTTCTTGGAGAGGGTTCGCTCTTCACACTCACTGTTCCCCTCACAGTTCTGCGCAGCAAGCAGGACAGGGAACAGAATATCACGCTGAAGGATTCCGGAGCCCAGCCGATTCAGCCTGAACCAGAGAGTCAAAAGCAGGGTGAGGGTGTACAGCAGCCGCATAATACTGCTATACTGCGAGAAAAGCTTTCTCAGCTCGCTTCGGCGCTTGAGCTCGGCGATACTCAGAAAGCAGCTCTTTTTCTTCAGGAGATGCTGGGTAATGAGGAACTGAACGGGACTGCCGTTGAGACCGGCCTGCAGCAGGCTGCGGACCTTGCCCGGCAGTACCGATACGATCAGGCCTCTGTACTGGTCAGAGGTTCCCTGAAGATACTGGAGAAACTTCCGGATGAAAATGACTGAACCTGAAATGTATCTGAGAGAAAAGACTGTTCTGGTTGTAGACGATGTGACGGAGAACATCGATATTCTGCTCGGCATCCTCTCAAGCCAGTATCGCGTCCGGGTTGCTACCAGCGGACAGGGCGCCCTTGATCAGGTCGAGCGTGAGGTGCCCGACCTGATCCTGCTCGACATCATGATGCCCGGCATCAGCGGATTTGATGTGTGCGCCCAACTGAAGCAGAGCGAGCATACCAAGGATGTGCCGGTCATCTTCATAACCGCTCTTTCCGATAAATCGAACGAGGAGCGCGGTCTGAGGCTGGGAGCCGTCGACTACATCTACAAACCTTTCAGCTCCGACCTCGTCCGGGCCCGGGTACGCAACCACCTCCAGCTCTATATGAAACGCAGGGACCTCGAACGTGAAATT
>CAYSRK010000090.1:0-12204 GCA_964433385.1 uncultured Spirochaetales bacterium | reverse complement strand
CGGACTTTCACCGGCAGTATCGTAAAACCGGAATCGGCGAGATCGCAGGCCACGATTGAGGCTGCAAGCAGCACATCATCATGAACAGTGCCGGTCAGTTCAATAAACAGTTCGCTGTCGCCGGTCTGGACTGCCCCGATTTCAGCACTGTTGATTACAGGAGGATAACTGAGCACCTGCCCTTTGGCATCATCAAGAAACGGAAAGAGCGGAAACCCGGCAACGATCGGTCCGAACTCCTTCCCCTTCGGATGCTCGCTGTTGATCTCACGCAGCGAAAGCTCACGCTCCATCTGCAGCGGAACGAACCGGGTCGTATCCGGGTCCGCCGCCCGGTAGCGGACCGGATAGGTTATCAGGTCATTACGGTAGACGCCCATGGCAATGGAGCTGCGTTTCCGGCCGAAATTCCAGCAGAGCTTCTCCTGGTTCTGGATAATGTCCTTGAGTACCGCATCATCGACGTTCTTGCCCGTAACGGCGAAGGCTGCAATATACGGCCTGATCTTCTCAAGGGCAGGATCAACCTCTATGATCCTCCCTTCACAGTCGAACTCCTCCTCTTCGGTGGAGAAAAAGTCGTAGAACGGCAGGCTGTCTGCACCGCCGTACATCTGTTTCAGCTGACGGACCAGCCCCGCCGAGGACCAGAGGTCGGGCCGGTTGGTATCGTTGAGTTCGATTTTCAGCACCCCCTCATCATCGTCCCGTCCGTCGAGCTCGGCCTTGGCAGCCGGAAGAATCTCCTCAAGCTGGACATCAGTATACTTCCGTCCCAGTTTTTCGAAGAACACATCGGTCAGTACTTCAATTTTCGGCATCTATCTGCCCCTCCTCATGCGGACACTTTCGATATCGGGGGTGAAGAGCTCGCGCAGGTCGTTGAGCCCCAGATGCATCAGCGCCATCCGGTCAATGCCGAGACCCCATGCAAGGACCGGCACATCCACCCCGAGAGCCTGCGTCACCTCCGGCCGGAAGATACCGCTGCCCCCGAGCTCAAACCAGCCGAGAACCGGATGCTTGATATGGACCTCAATGGACGGTTCGGTGAAGGGAAAATACCCGGGTACATACTTGACCTCCTCAGCCCCCGCAACCTCTTCGGCGAACATCTTCAGAAGCCCAAGCAGCGTACGCAGGTTTACATCCTCCCCGAGAACGATACCCTCAGTCTGGTAAAAATCAGCTCCGTGGGTCGCATCCACCTGATCGTAGCGAAAACAACGGGCAATACCGAAGTACTTGCCCGGTATGCCGGCTTTCGGCAGCTGCTTGGCTGAGAGAACGGTACCCTGACTGCGCATTACCTGCCGCCGGGTGAACTCCCGGTCAAACGCATACCCCCAGCCGCGGCTGCCGGTCTTCCACCCGTTTTCATGAGCCGCTGCAACCTGGTCCAGGTAGGGCTGTTCGATCGTCCGGGCGTGAGAGGGGTCCTGGACATAGTAGACGTCATGAATATCGCGAGCGCTGTGAAACTGGGGCATAAACAGCGCATCTCCGTTCCAGAATTCGGTTTCCACCAGCGGTCCGTCAAACTCCTCAAACCCGAGAGAAACCAGCTTGTCCTTTACCCACTGAAGATAGGCTGCATAGGGGTTGCGGCGTCCGAGAAGCACCCGGCTCGGGGGGGCGTTCAGGTTATAGCTGCGGAACGTACGGCCCTTCCAGCTGCCGGCAGCAAGCATCTCCGGGGTCACCGCCCCGAGTTCCTCTCCGGTTATCCCCCGTTCCCGCAGCAGTGCGGCGGCCTCAACACCGGCCTCCGTCAAGGTATAGGCCTTATCTTCCCGCTCTACCACCTTGAACGGGGCACCGGAGGCTCCGCGCTTTCTGCTTATGCCCTGAATAACCACCCGTTCTTCCTCGTCAAGCTCCCGCTCTTCAAGCGGTCCTGATGCTCCGCGCTCAACCAGCTCACGGGCCTTCAGCAGGTCCGGGGGAAGCATCTTGCTGCGGATTTCAGCCAGCTTCTCACGGTTCATACTGAAAACGCCCTGCTTGGAGAGCTTCCCGAAAGCCGAACCGATTTCGCTCTTATCGAGCCCGAGGAGCTCAGCAATCTTCGGCAGCGGCAGCGCTCCATGCTCCTGGAGCAGGGCGAACATCCGCTCCCCGGGAAAACCGGTCTCGCAGATCAGATGCCCCAGTTCGGTCAGCTCGTAGAAGACCCGGGTAGTGCGGGAGGTCTCCTCAATGAGACCTCTGGCAGAAAGCCAGCTGAAGGCCTGATTGCATTGCCCGAGCTTAAAACCGAGTGAGGCGATAATGGTTTCAGCACTGAACTCCTGCCCGGCTTCAACATGCAGCAGTATTCCAATCTCCAGCGGGTGCAGACTTTTAACATCGGTGGCCATGATAGACAACTCTCCTGTGAGCAGCGGGGATCCCGGCTGCTGTGTGTCCGCATATTCTACCGATTCCGCTGAAAAATTAAAAGAGCAACCTTTTGCCTGGGCAGGCTTCTGCTCTGGCTGTTACCGGCTCGCCATTGCATCCGGCCTCGTTATCGGGCATACTGAACCTGGCATGAACGAGTTTACCGAGCGCGTGACAGCGCTCATCCGCAGCGTTCCGCGGGGCTGGGTTACCAGTTACGGCACAGTAGCCGCAGCAGCCGGCAATCCCCGTGCAGCTAGGCAGGTCGCCCGGATTCTCCACAGCTGCAGCGGCAGCCGCGACCTGCCCTGGCACCGCATCGTCGGCGCCGGGGGCAGAATCCGCCTCCCGGAAGGCAACGGACGGGAGGAGCAGGTCTCCCTTCTCCTCGGTGAGGGCATAGCTGTCTCTGCCTCCCTGCAGATTGACCTGCAGAAGTACGGCTGGAAGTTTTTCTGACGCGCGGCGTCAGGCAGCTGCCATGAAATGCAACAATAGTGCAACGCTACGATCCAGTAAGACTGGAGGGAGAAAATATCGGCTCCACAGCTCCCTCCCATGTTGCAAAACAGGAGCAAAAAAGCTATAACCCTTGTATCCGCATCTGATACAAGAGGTCACGTTCATTGTCAGCCCTGTCTGAGCCAGTCAGCGCATTATTCTCTTTTTCTTCCGGCTGCCGTAAGGAAGATGACGGCGGAACCTGCGCTCTGCCTGCATGCGGGCAGCTGTATGCCGAGCCCCGGGACTGCTCCGGGGTTTTTTTATTCGACTCGCCTGCAGAAGCTCTCGGGAATGTAAGCCCGGCCAGACCACAATAACCGGAGAACAGCATGGATAACCTGCAGATACCGATATTCGATTTCTCCCAAGCCTCGCATGAGGAGACCGCTGCCCTTCTGAGACAGCACCAGATCGGCCTGACCGTGGCTGAGGTCCGGGGGCTTCAGGAGCGGATTCTCAAGCGGCCGCCGACCCTCGCTGAACTGATTCTCTTCAGCATCGAGGGATCGGAACACTGCTCCTATAAGAGCAGCCGCCCCTACCTGAAGCTCTTCACTACCGAAGGTCCCGACGTGATCCTCGGGGCGAAGGAGGACGCGGGCGTTATCAGGGTCGCCCGCGACAGCTCAGGCAGAGGTTACTGCATCGTCCTGAGTCACGAATCCCATAACCACCCGAGTCAGATCGTACCCTACGAAGGAGCTGCTACCGGGGTAGGCGGAAACGTCCGGGATGTCTGCTGCATGGGAGCTGAGGTAATTGCCGTAGCTGATGACCTGCGCTTCGGCCCTATCGACAGTCCCGATACCAAGCGGCTCTACGAAGGGGTGACTGCCGGCATCGCCGGATACGGCAACCCGATAGGCGTGCCGAACCTGGGAGGCGGACTGCAGTTTGATCCCGGCTACAGCGAGAACTGCCTCGTGACCGTCGTTTCGCTCGGAGTCGTCGAGGAGGATGCGGTTATTCACTCCTACGCTCCCCCAGGCGCCGACGGATACGACCTGATCCTTGTCGGCAAGCCGACTGACAACAGCGGCTTCGGCGGGGCAAGTTTCGCCAGCTTTGAACTGAACGCCGAAGAGCAGGAGAAGAATAAAGGCGCGGTGCAGGAACCGAACGCCTTCCTCGGGCGGCATATGATAAAGGCTTCCACGGAACTCTTTAAAAAACTCAAGGCTATGGACGTAATCAGCCGTGTCGGCTTCAAGGACCTCGGGGCGGGCGGAGTCGCCTGCGCGAGCGTCGAGCTTGCCGATTCCGGCGGGTACGGGGCCGTCGTTGATGTTGACAGAATTCACACCGCGGGACCGCAGTTTCCGCCCCACGTCATCCTCTGCGCCGAAACTCAGGAGCGGTACATGTGGGTTTCACCGCCTGAGCTCACCCCTGTCATACTTGACCATTACAACCATGAGTTTGCCCTTCCAGCCATATCGCGCGGAGCACAGGCGACGGTAATCGGCAAGATTACCGAAGAGACCGATTACATCGTCCTCAGCGGCGGAGAACAGATCGTGCACGCCCCCGCCAGTGAGGTGACCCGCGGATTCCTCTACGATCGGGAACTCGCTCCTCCTCCGGCACAGATCAGCCGGGAACCCTCGGCGATATGCGGGCAGGACTCCTTTACTGCCGAGCTGCTCCAGATTCTCTCCCACGAAAATGTTGCCGACAAGTCGGTGCTCTTCGAAACCTATGACAAGCAGGTCCAGGGAAGAACCCGCATCGAGGCCGGGGAGGGGGATGCCGGGGTGCTGACCCCCTTTAACGACAGCAGCCGCCCGAGCGAGATCCGGAATATCGGAATAACCCTCACCACCGATCAGAACCCCCGCTTCAACCGTATAGATGCATACCAGGGGGCGGTCAACGCCGTTGTTGAAGCCTGGTGCAACACGGCCGCCGCCGGTGCGGTGCCGATAGCCCTCTCTGACTGTCTCTGCTACGGCAGCCCGGAGAAACCTGACCAGATGCGGCTGTTCGCCGACGGCTGCCGGGGAGTTGCCGAAGCGGCTGCCTATCTGGAGGTGCCGGTTATTGCGGGCAACGTATCGTTCTACAACGAATCGGGAAACGGCTCGATTCCGCCGAGCCCGATGATCTGTGTTCTGGGAAAGATTGAGAACGCTGACAGGTCCCTCAGTTCTGCCTTCAGACAGACAGAGTCTGTTCTTCTGCTCATAGGTCCCCGCAGGGAGGAGCTCGGCGGAAGCATCTGGTATGATGTATCAGGCATCACTGGCGGCAGGGTTCCCGCCCCGCAGCTAAGCTTCATCAAGGCCGCAGGACGGGTTCTGGGGAAGGCGGCTGAAAGACAGCTCCTGCTCGCCTGCCATGACATTTCTGAGGGAGGGGCGGCAGCCGCACTGTGCGAAATGGCAGTCCTGTCGGGGATCGGGTTATCAGTCGACCTGCCGGGACCCGAGCGTGACGAAGTTAAGCTCTTCAGTGAATCGTTCGGCTTCATTGCTGAGTGCGCCCGGGACAGCCTCGCTGCCTTCACGGCGCTCTGCCGGGCTGACGGGATTGAGGCGGCTGAGATAGGGATCACCGCAGCCGGGGGGAGAATACGGATCGGCGGGGGCATCGATACCGATGTGCAGACGGCAGCAGCGGCATGGCGCGGCGGGCTGCGCGAAAGACTGATCTGAGGACTGGAGGAGTGCTATGATCGACTACAAATCAGCCGGTGTTGATATCGAGAAGGGAAACCTGGCAGTGGAGAGGATCAAGGAGGCAGCTGCCTCAACCTTCTCACCGCAGGTGCTTACCGGGCTCGGCAGCTTCGGCGCCTTTTACGACCTCGGGTCCATTCTCAGGGACTACCGGGAACCGGTACTGGTGCAGAGCATCGACGGAGTCGGGACAAAGATCATCACCGCCCGGATGGCCGGTCGGTATGCGGCCATAGGTCATGACCTCGTCAGCGCCTGCGCCAACGACATCGCCGTTCACGGAGCCCGTCCCCTGACCTTCCTTGACTATATCGCCAACGATACCCTCGATCCCGATACCGTGGCCGCCATCGTCGCCTCAATGGCTGAGGCCTGCCGGGAGGAGGGCATCAGTCTCATAGGCGGGGAGACGGCCGAGATGCCGGGAACCTACCTGCCCGGGGAGCACGACCTTGTCGGCATAGTCACCGGTATTGTTGAGAAAAAGAAGATCATCAACGGCAGCTTAACCGAGCCGGGCGACTGCATCATCGGTGCAGCTTCGAGCGGGCTCCATACCAACGGCTTCTCGCTCGCCCGCAAAGTCTTCTTTGAGACTGCAGGCCTGTCCGTTACCGATCCCCTGCCCGCCTCCGACCTTCCCCCGAATACTCCGACCCTCTCTCTTGCCGATGTCCTGCTCGCCCCCCATGTGAACTATACCCGGGCGATCCTGAAACTGCTTGAAAGCGGTATACAGGTAAAGGCCATGGCCCACATCACCGGAGGGGGACTGATCGAGAATGTGCCGCGGACCATGGCTCCCGATACCGATGCGGTGATCAGGACCGGTTCCTGGCCGGTCCATCCGGTTTTCACCTCTCTCGGGAGACTCGGCGGAATCAGGATGCGGGATATGTACCACGCCTTCAATATGGGGATAGGACTGACGGTGACCGTACCGGGGAACCAGAAAGAGGCTGCCCTGGCCGCCATGGGAGACTGCTTTCCCGTGTCGGTGTACCCCATCGGGGAACTGGTCAGCGGCAGCGGTACCGTTGTCCTGGAAGGAATCTGATCAGCAGCGTTAATAGGAGCATGTGTGTGAATATCGGGATAGTGGAATTTCCAGGAACCAACTGTGAACGGGAGACGGCAGCAGCAGTGCTGCGCGCGGGGATGAACCCTGTGCACCTGCGCTGGAACTGCTCTCTTGCGGAACTGCGCGGCCTTGACGGCTATATCCTGCCCGGAGGATTCAGCTACGAGGACCGCAGTCGTTCGGGCATCATAGCTGCCCTTGATCCGCTCATCCCCCACCTGAAGGAGGAGGCAGAGCGGGGCAAACCTGTCGTCGGGATCTGCAACGGAGCCCAGATCCTGGTGGAGACCGGCATGGTTCCCGGGCTTCCCGGATACCTGGCAGGTGCAGCGCTGGCCGGGAACCGCAGAATCCGCTCGGGAAAGATACAGGGAACCGGTTTCTACAACAGCTGGGTTACCGTACGGGCCGAAGCCGGTCCGCCGGGATGCGCCTTCACAGCCTGTATGCCTCCGGGAACGCTCATGCGGATACCGGTAGCCCATGCCGAAGGACGGTTCGTCATACCGCCGCAGCTGCTTGAGCAGATGAGCGCTGCTAACCAGACTCTGCTGCGCTATACCGACAGCAGCGGGTACGCTGATCCGCAGTTTCCGGTGAACCCCAACGGCTCAACGGCCAACCTCGCCGGCATCTGCAGCCCCCGGGGCAATGTCCTGGCCCTGATGCCTCACCCCGAGCGCACTCCTGCAGGAGACCCCCTGTTTCTTTCGATGAGAAGCTTCCTCGAGAACAGCGGCAGCGGTGTCCCGGATCCGGCGTACGGACTTCGCCTTGACCCTTCGCCGCTGGGGCCTTCAGAGCGGCGGTATCAGTGCCCGAAAGGAGCCCGCGAGCTGCTGATCCAGCTTATCATCACCGACAACACTGCCGTATCGGTGGAAAATGCCCTCCGGCAGCGGGGACTGCCGCTGCGCATCGAGCGCAGAACCCACTGGGAGCTCAGTTTCAGCCGGGACGCCGCTGAAACACTGGAGGCTGCTGTCGCGAGCGGGGAACTGTACAATACGAACAAGGAGTTCCTCTGTTCCCCTCCCGCAGCAGAAGGTGCTGTTTCTATCCTGATCCGTGACCCGGACGATGCCGATACGGTCGGAGACAGAACCCGCCACGCCCTGAATGAGTGGTTCTCGCTCAGCAGCGTAACTGCTGTCCGCAGCGGAACGTTATGGACGATGATTCCCGATACTGATGATCCGAAGGAGGCCGCAGAGATCTGCTCAGCGGCGGAAGCAACCCACATTTTTGCCAATCCCCTGGCAACAGAGAGGTACCTGTATGGTAAATGATTTGAACCTCAGCGAAAGCCCTGAACGCAGGGAGAAGGTCCGAAAGGCGCTCGACAGCTGTCTGACCGAAACCAGTCTGCCCCTGCCGGACAAGATCCGCGGTAAAGTCCGCGACATCTATCCCGCCGGAGATGCGATGCTGTTCGTCACAACCGACCGTCAGAGCGCCTTTGACCGGGTGCTCGCCTCAATCCCCTTCAAGGGCCAGGTCCTGAATCTTACCAGTGCCTGGTGGTTTGAAAAGACCGGCTCGATCATTCCCAACCACGTACTCAGCGTCCCTGATCCGAACGTGACCGTCGGCCGCAGGTGCACCGTATTCCCGATTGAGTTCGTCGTGCGCGGCTATATAACCGGTTCAACCTCCACCTCCCTCTGGACCCAGTACCGCAGCGGAGTGCGCAGCTACTGCGGTACGGTATTTCCTGAAGGGCTGAGGAAACACCAGAAGCTTGATACCCCGGTGCTTACTCCGACCACCAAGGAGGCTGAGCATGACCGGCCGATCTCTCCGCAGGAGATAATCGAGGAGGGCTGGATGAGCAGGGAGGACTGGGAGACCGCTTCGCAGGCAGCCCTGGAGCTCTTCCGGTTCGGTCAGGCTGAAGCGGCTGAGCGGGGCCTGATTCTCGTGGACACCAAGTATGAGATGGGACGGGACAGTGACGGCACCATCAGGCTGATAGATGAGATCCACACTCCCGACTCCAGCCGCTACTGGATCGCCGATTCCTACCAGCAGCTGTTTGATGAGGGGAAGGACCCGCAGCACATCGATAAAGAGTTTCTGCGGCTCTGGTTCCGTGAACACTGCGATCCCTACAACGACCCAGTCCTGCCTGAGGCGCCGCAGGAGCTGGTGATTGAGCTCTCCCTGCGCTATATCAGGCTCTATGAAATGATCACCGGTAAAGAATTCGTGTTCCCCTCACCCGAGGAGCTGCAGATTCCCGTCGACCAGAGACTGCGCAGCAGTCTTTCCGCGTGGCTGGAGTAAACCGCTGTGGCGAAACAGCGAGAAAAAACGAGGTTACATATGAAAAAGATTGTGATTATCATGGGATCAGAGACCGATGGACCGCATGCTGAGAAGATCACCGCCAGGCTCGCCGTACTGGGATACCAGGCCGATGTCCATGTGGCCTCGGCCCATAAGCAGCCCCGAAAGGTACTCGAGATCATCGATTCCTATGCACAGGAGGAGGCTGTCGTCTATATCACCATAGCGGGACGGTCGAACGCGCTTTCCGGGTTTACGGCGGCCAACACGGACTTTCCTGTCCTTGCCTGCCCGCCGTTCGCCGACAAGGTTGACATGCTCGTCAATATCCACTCGACCCTGCAGATGCCGAGCAGCACGCCGGTGCTGACGGTGCTTGATCCGGGTAACGCAGCTCTGGCTGCGGTAAGGATACTCGCCCTTGCCGGTACAACGGAACAGCCCTGATGTGCGGAATTGTCGGTATTCTGGCGGGAAAACCGGTTGCAGGGGAGCTGTACGACAGCCTGCTGCAGCTGCAGCACCGGGGACAGGATGCAGCCGGCATCGTCACGTGCAATGAGCGGCTGCACTTCAAGGCCGGACTGGGACTGGTGCGCGACATCTTCCAGGAACGCCATATGCAGCGACTTGAAGGCAACCTCGGCATCGGGCATACCCGGTATCCGACAAGCGGGGGCAGAAGCGGAACGGATGAAATCCAGCCCTTCTGGACCAGCGTTCCCAACGGCATCGCCTTCGCCCATAACGGCAATATCGTAAACTACGAACAGCTGCGCAACGAGGTCATCTTCAACCGCAAGCGCTATCTCAACACCAACAGCGATTCCGAGATGCTGATGCAGCTCTTTGCCGACAGTCTTCAGCGGTGCCTCGGCAGCTCTCCGGCGGCCGCGCTTGATGAGGCGGCATTCTTCGAGGCGCTGTGCACATCCGCAGGAGAGCTCTTCACCCTCGCCGAGGGGGCGATTTCTGCGGTAAGCATCATCAAGGACCGGGGCCTGATCGCCTTCAGGGATGCCAACGGTATCCGGCCTCTGGTCATGGGAGAGCGTGCAGGCAGAGGCGGTTCAGCCCCGCCCAAGGAGTATATTGCCGCCTCCGAGGATACCATGTTCTACATGCTCGGGTTTACCCGCACCCGGGATGTGAGACCGGGCGAGCTGGTCTACATCACCCGCAAGGGAGAAGTCTTCTCGCGGGTCGTTGCGCACCGCCGTTTCACCCCCTGCATCTTCGAGTATGTCTACTTTGCCCGCCCGGACGCGATGATCAACAATATCAGCGTCTATCGCGCCCGGTTGAGGATGGGGGAGAATCTCGGGAAGAAGTGGATCCGAGAGTACGGATCCCTCCGCCCCGACGTGATCATTCCCGCTCCGTCAACCTCAAACACTTCTGCCCTGGCAATGGCGCGGGTGCTCGGGGTCAACTACTCTGAGGGTCTCTACAAAAATCCCTTCATCGGGCGTACCTTCATCATGGCTGACCAGAAACTGCGGCAGCAGTCGGTCCGCTATAAACTCGTGCCGCAGGAGCTGGAGATCAGGCGGAAAAATGTCATGATAGTGGACGACAGCATTGTCCGGGGTACCACAAGCAAGGAGATAGTGCTGATGCTGCGGGAGTTCGGGGCCCGAAACGTCTACTTTGTCAGCGCCTGTCCCCCCGTGATATCACCCTGCTACTACGGGGTCGACATCCCGACCCGGGAGGAGCTGATCGCCTCCAACCAGAACCGTGAGGAGATCAGGCGGTATCTTCAGGCTGACCTGCTTCTCTACCAGGATATCGAAGATTTGATCGAGGCAGTAACCAGGAAGGGGGACCATCATATCGATACCCCCTGCTTCGCCTGCCTCGGGGGAGAGTATATTCATGAACACAACTGAAGAGGCCGCAGCCGTCGAGGAGCGCAACCAGAAAACCGGGATGCATATACTGGTCATCGGTTCGGGAGCGCGGGAACACGCGCTCGCCGAGGCCCTGCTCAGGTCTCCCTCCCGCCCGGCGGTCAGCTGCCTCGGCAGCACGGCGAACCCGGGAATCATGGAGATCTGCCGCCGCACTGCCGGCAATTATGTAATCGGCACCATAACCTCTCCCAAAGAGGCAGTCGCGCTCGCCCGGAGCACCGGCGTCAATCTCGCTGTTATCGGCCCTGAAGCGCCGCTTGAGACCGGAGCGGCCGACCGGCTTCGCGCATCCGGTATTGCGGTATTCGGACCCGACAGGGACCTGGCAAGAATCGAGACCAGCAAATCCTACGCCCGGGACCTTCTGCAGCGTACCGTACCCGAATCCTGTCCCAAATTCAGAATTATTACCGATGCGGATGATGCCGAAGTGTTTCTCGAAGAACTCGGCGATGCCTTTGTCGTCAAGGCCGACGGCCTGACGGGAGGCAAGGGGGTGAAGGTCTCAGGGGAGCACCTGCACAGCCGTCAGGAAGCGCTTGCGTACTGCCGCGAACTGCTCAGCACCGAAGAAGAACTGAGTGAGACTCGCTGCCTTATAGAAGAACGCCTTGAAGGGGAGGAGTTCTCGCTCATGACCATCACCGACGGGAAAACCTGCCGTCACATGCCGGTTGTCCAGGACCATAAACGCCTCCTTGAAGGTGACAGCGGACCGAACACCGGCGGTATGGGCTGCTGGAGCACCGCAGCAGGCACCCTGCCCTTCCTCACCCCGGAGGATCTGCTGCAGGCGCAGAAGATGAACGAAGCGGTAGCAGCCGCCCTCGGGAGGGAGAACGGACACCCTTACCGAGGCGTTCTCTATGGAGGCTTCATGGCCGTTGCCGGGGGTGTAAAGGTGATTGAATACAACGCTCGATTCGGCGACCCGGAAGCCCTGATCCTGCTCACCCTGCTCGAGTCGGATGCTGCTGAGCTATTCTCTGCCGCTGCCTCCGGTCGGCTCGATCAGGCTGATATCCGCTTCAGCGGCAAGGCGGCAGTCTGCAAGTATACCGTTCCCCAGGGGTACCCTTCCTCACCCGTGAAAGATGCCGAGATAACGCTGCCGCAGAGCAGCGGACGGTTCACCATCTACCTGGGATCGGTAAACATCGACGGGACCCGCCTGGTCACCGGCGGCTCCCGCACCGCTGCGGCAGTCGCTCTTGCCGATTCCCTTGAGGAGGCCGAAGCGGCGGCTGAAGCCGGTGCCTGCGCAATCACCGGACCGCTCTTTCACAGAAGCGATATCGGAACTGCGGCTCTGACCGCGGCAAAGACGGAGCGCATGCGGCGCATACGGAGCCTA
>CAYSRK010000089.1:0-5267 GCA_964433385.1 uncultured Spirochaetales bacterium | reverse complement strand
CCGCCTCGCCGCGGATGCCGGACGGTAAGGGAATACGCTGCACTATTTTTGACAAATAACGGTAATTCTGTCTATAAAAAATTGATACAACCTCAATTTTATGCTAGGGTTCACATTGATACCGGCACACGGCAGGGATGCCGGCCGTGAGGAGGATGAGATGGGACTCAAACTTATCGTTCTGGTCAAGCAGGTTCCTGATACCCAGAACATAAGCGGAGAAGCGATGAAGGAAGACGGCACCGTCAACCGGGCAGCGCTTCCGGCAATATTCAACCCCGAAGATCTGCACGCCCTTGAGGCGGCGCTCGTCATCAAGGACCAGATACCCGGCACGCAGGTGCATGTGATTACCATGGGGCCGCCTTCAGCGGTCCAGGTCCTCAAAGAGTCGCTCTACCGCGGGGCTGACTCGGTTGCCCTTGTATCAGACAGGAAGTTTGCCGGAGCCGATACCCTGGCAACTTCCTATGCGCTTGCCTGCGCTGTGGAGAAAATCGGCGGCTATGACATGGTCTTCTGCGGCAGGCAGGCAATAGACGGGGATACGGCGCAGGTTGGTCCCCAGACCGCTGAGAAGCTCGGCATCAATCAGATCACCTGTGTCTCCCGCATAGAAAGCATTCTTGAGAAAGAGCGTAGAGTTACTGCCCGCCGTTCGATAGAGGGCGGGTATGAGGTGGTTGAGACTGCTCTGCCGGTTCTTCTGACTGTTACCGATGAGGAGTATGCTCCCCGACCCCCCTCCGTGATCAAGGTAATGACCTACAAAGGTGCTTCAGCCGAGATGGGCGAGGAGCAGTATGATGAATCCTATATTGATGCTGCAGTGGAGCGCAGGGCTTCCCACCCGATTTTTCTCTGGGATATCGGGGCAATCGGGGCTGATGCGCAGAACTGCGGGCTTGCCGGGTCGCCGACGAAGGTGAAGACAATTGAATCGGTAGTCCTGACTTCGGGCGAGACGAGGATGATTGAAAATACCTACGATGCGATAGCGGGCATGGTGCATGATCTCATCGTCGATCACACCCTGGGCTGAAGGAGAAGAGCGTGAGCAGACAGAACAGTGTCATGGTATTTGTGCAGCAGGATGACGGTATAGCTGCCGAGGTGAGCGTAGAGCTTCTGTGCAAGGCCCGCGAGCTGGCCGACCGGCTGCGCACCCGGGTGACGGGCATCCTTATCGGGAAGAGCTGCCGGGAGCTGGCTGAAAGCCTTGTTTCCTACGGAGCTGACGAGATTTTTATCGTTGAGGACCCCCGGCTGGAGCACTATACGCCGGTTCCCTATACGAAACTGACGGCGCAGATCATCGAAAAGCAGAAGCCGCAGATAGTCCTCTACGGGGCCACCACGACCGGCCGGGACCTCGGTCCCAGGATAGCCTCGCAGCTGAGAGTCGGACTTACCGCCGACTGTACCGACCTGCAGATCGGCGACCATACCGTCAAGGGTGTGGAGTATACCGATATTCTCTACCAGATCAGACCTGCCTTCGGCGGCAATATCATCGCGACAATCGTCTCGCCGGAGAAGAAGCCGCAGATGGCCACAGTCCGTGAGGGGGTCATGAAGATGCGGGATCCGGATCCTTCCTATCCGGGAAAGGTGACAGCGGTTCCCGCGGAGCTTGCGGATGAAGATTTTCCCACAAGGATTGTCGAGAGGATCAGGGAGGAGAAGCTGGTCGATCTGAAAGGCGCTCACGTCATCGTTTCCGGAGGAATCGGTGTGGGGAGTGTTGAGAACTTCCGGCTGATCTACGATCTTGCCCACGTGCTCGGCGGGGAGGTGGGCGCCTCACGGGCTGCGGTGGATGCCGGACTGATCCCCAAGGATCATCAGGTCGGCCAGACGGGCACGACCGTACGTCCCAAACTCTACATCGCCTGCGGAATTTCCGGTTCCGTTCAGCACCGGGCGGGCATGGATGAATCAGCCCGCATCATAGCGATCAACAGCGACCCCGAGGCTCCGATATTTCAGATAGCCCACTACGGCATCGTCGGAGATCTCAAGGACGTCATACCGAAGTTCATCAAGGCCTTCCGGGCCAAGAGCTGACGGATATACCGAAGAGGGAAGAGCGTCATGGAAAACTTTTTTTTGGACAATGAAGATATCCTGTTTCAGCTGGAGCATCTGGACCTTGATCGGGTGATCACCTACCGGGAGGACTACTTCAAGGAGGCCGGAATATACCCCTACGCTCCGACCGACCCGGCCGATGCAAAGGACTCCTACCGGAAGGTGCTGGAGATTATCGGGGAGATCAGCGGCGAAACCCTTGCCCCTCTCGCAGCCGATATCGACGAGGAGGGAGCGAGGCTGGAAAATGGCGAGGTCCGCTATGCCGAGGGAACCCGGAAGGTGCTGGACCTGTTTGCCAAGGCCGACCTGATGGGGTTCTGCCTGCCCCGTCAGTACGGGGGGCTCAATTTCCCGACCGTCATGCTGACCATTGCCGGGGAGATTGTCGCCCGGGCAGATGCGTCCTTTCTCAACTTCGGACTCCAGCAGGATATCGGGGAGACGCTGAATAAGTTCGCCTCGCAGCAGCAGAAGGAGGAGGTCCTGCCGAAACTGGCTTCGGGAGAGTGGGGGTCGTCGATGATTCTCACCGAACCGGAGGCCGGCAGCGATCTGCAGGCGGTTGCGCTGAGAGCCCATCAGGAGGCTGACGGCAGCTGGTACCTCAACGGGGTCAAGCGGTTTATCACAAACGGAAACGGCAAGGTCGGACTGGTTCTCGCGCGCAGCGAGGAGGGGCAGACCGGAGCCCGCGGGCTCTCCTTTTTCCTCTACATCCGTGACAGCCATATGAAGATCCGACGCATTGAAGAGAAAATGGGAATCCACGGTTCCCCAACATGCGAGCTGCAGTTCAGCAACGCTCCGGCTGCGCTGGTCGGTGAACGAAGGCGGGGACTGACCAAGTACACCATGTGGCTGATGAACAGCGCCCGGCTCGGAATCGCCTCTCAGGCGCTTGGTATTGCGGAAGCGGCCTTTCGCGAGGCGGACAAATATGCCCGCGAGCGGGTGCAGTTCGGCAGCCCGATCCGCACTCTTCCCCCGGTCTATGAAATGCTGACCGATATGCGGGTCGGAATCGAAGCCGGCCGGACGCTTCTCTATGAAACTGCCCTCTATGTCGATCTGAAGGAGGGGCTGGAGCATATGAAGGAGAAGTATCCGGAGCGGGCAGGAGAGTTCAATGCCGACCTGAAGAAGTACTCGCGTCTGGCCAACCTCTTTACGCCGATGGTCAAAGCCTACACAACCGAACTGTGCAATAGAGTTGCTTACGATGCCATTCAGGTCCACGGCGGCCCGGGGTATATGCGGGATTTCAATGCCGAACGGCATTATCGAGATGCCCGGATCACCAATATTTACGAGGGAACGACCCAGCTGCAGATTGTCGCAGCCATCGGCGGGGTAACCTCGGGAACGGCGGCAGCCGCACTTGATGAGTTTGACGAGGACGACTACAGCTATGCCGAACCGCTGCTGAAGAAGCTGCGGAAATCACGGATAGATTTCGACAAGGCCATGATAGCCGTCCGCGAAGCTGAAGATGCCGACCTGGTCACCTTCCACTCCCGTCGCTGTGTCGAGATGGCCACGGACCTGGTTCAGGGGTACCTCATGCTCCGTGACGGCAGGCATTCTCAAAGGAAACTGCTGCTGGCCGAACTGTTTATCGAGAAGATGCAGACGCGGGTCCATATGCATATGCACTACATTCTTGACGGCGGCTCGACGTTCCTCAGAAACTACCGCGAGGTGCTGGGGTAGCGGTGGGGCTCCTCTGTATAGTCAGGTATTCCACAGTCAGGTCTCGGGCTTTTCAGCTGGCCTCCCGGCGCATCCGGTTACTCCGGGTATTGCCGGGCAAACGGGACATCATCAGGGACTGAAAAACAGAGAGGATACGGCAGAGGCTGCAGGCCTCTACTCCTCACTTAATCCGACGATGCACATCCACTGAGCTTCCGTGCAGACCTGGCCGTCAACCTTGACAGTTCCGGCCTGTTTAAGCATGGAGCGGCTGGCCCGCAGGTTGCGAATCTCGATAACCGCCCGGTCCCCGGGCTTGATCTCCCGTCGAAATTTGGCTTTATCGATGGTCGCAAGGAAAAAGAGTCCGTTTTCCGGGATAAGGCCGACCTGCTTTAAGCCGGCCCCTCCGCACTGGGCCATCATCTCAATGAGCAGTACGCCCGGCACTACCGGGTAACCGGGAAAGTGACCCGTGAAGAACTGCTCCTCACCGGTAAATGTGTACTCTCCGTGTATCTCCTCTTTGCTGCAGTAGGTAAGCCGGTCTACAAAGACGAAGGGCGGCCGGTGGGGCAGAAGGTCCTCAATGGTGCGGTATGTTTCAGCCATGACTCATTCCTTGTACTCACGGACTATCAGGGCGCCGTTGTGACCGCCGAACCCGAGTGATTCGGTGAGAGCGGCCCGGATGCGGCCGTTCACGCCGACATTCGGGACATAGTCGAGGTCACAGGCGGGGTCAGGCTCTTCGTAGTTAATGGTGGGCGGGAAAAACTGGTCCCGGATAGCGAGCGTCGAGATAATCAGCTCCACACCTCCGGCTCCTCCGATCAGGTGTGAGGTCATTGATTTGGTGGAGGAAACCTTGAGATGAAAGGCATGGTCACCGAAGGCGAGTTTGATGGCATTGGTTTCCATCGGGTCGTTGACCGGGGTGGAGGTCCCGTGGGCGTTGATGTAGTCGATCTCTTCCGGCTGCATCCCCGCGTCTGCAAGGGCGACTTTCATGGCTCTGGCAGCGCCTGCCCCGCCCGGGTCGGGGGCGGTGAGGTGGTAGGCATCGCAGGTCTGCCCGTACCCGGCAATCTCACCGTATATGTGGGCGCCCCGGGCGAGAGCGTGTCCGAGCTCCTCAAGGACGAGCACTCCGGCTCCCTCCCCGAGGATAAAACCGTCACGGTTCTTTTCGAAGGGACGGCAGGATGCTTCAGGCCGGTCGTTGTAAAGGGTGGAGAGAGCCTGAATCCGGCAGAAGCCGCCGATTGCCAGCCTGGTGATAGCCGCCTCGGTACCGCCGGTAACGGCGGCTTCGACAGTTCCGAGTTTGATTGCCTGATAGGCTGCCCCGACTGCGTCGGTTCCCGAGGCGCAGGCTGTCGCAATGGTATTACAGGGGCCGTGAAGACCGAACTTGATGGCAATATTCCCTCCGGCCTCGTTGCTGATCATCTTCGGGATCGTCATCGGCGGGATTCCCT
>CAYSRK010000088.1:0-7975 GCA_964433385.1 uncultured Spirochaetales bacterium | reverse complement strand
ACTCGCTCTCCGTCATAAACATATATCCTCTTTTTCTCTATATTCGCTGTTTTTATGTTCCACAATCCAGTCACCTCAATTTTGGTGCGTATGTCCTAGCTGAAAGTCGACAAGGACCACTACGGGGTGGTCTTCACCAAGATATCAGGGTATCGTGAATACCCCGTAGTTCCGGGAAAGTTCGCCTGGTCGGCCGGGGCGCTGCTGCCGAAAAACCTGCAGATAATCAGCGTGCCCGCCTCCGCGCGCACAGTCAGGATCGACGCCTCCGGCGGCCTGCCCTCCCATGCCGACTACAGTTCGGTAACAGCCGGGGGAGCCGACTTCACCTAGCGCTGCCGGTTATATTTCATACACCCTTAATCCTGACTATGCCGTACGGCTTATTCGCGACATGGGCTACCATGAACAGACTATCGGAAGCTGGTATGAAGCAATAGAGCAGAAGCTGGAGAAAACAGTACTTCAGGAAGTGCAGCTGTATGCAGACGGCCTTTCCCTTCAGGGTCCTCAGGAACTTGCTCTCATAACCGAAGAGCTGCGTGAGCGTCTCGTTACTCGAGTCCAGGCCCGGATGGATGAAATTACCGTCACCGAGTTCGACCTGGTTTCGCTCGATCTTCCCGATCTGGAACTCTATAGAACTGCGAAGACCTTCTACCTTGAGCTGACAGCAGTGAAGAACAGCTCTCTTCAGCGTGAGCTGGTGCAGACTGCCCAACAGCGGGCTCAGAATGAGGTCAAGATAGATCTGCTTAAACGCTACGGTACCCTCTTTGAAGAGTACCCGATTCTTATTCAGTACATCGAAGCCGATCCGGAACTGAAATCTCTCGAGCTTTAGGCTCCCTTCCTTCTTTTCTCAGCCGAAACTTACCGCCAGCAGCACCGGTCCGCCGGAGACGAGCGATACCTCAATACGGTCACACACAGCCCTGTTGCTGATGCTCGCCCGGGATCTGTCCAGACTGAAGCGCTCCAACTCCCAGGCCAGTCCCCGTGAGGTAACGGAAGCCACTTCTCCCCGCGGAGTGAAGAGCGAGACAGCAGTACCGGGAACAGCCGCAGCTGCAACGGACCGTCTTCCCGATCCGCTGAGGATCCACACTGCCTCCCGAGCGGTTATCCATACTCTCGGCAGCTTGAAACGGCTTGAGGAGAGGAGGCAGAGCAGAGAAACCGTATGGTCGAGGCGGCCTTCACCGCCTCCGATCAGATCGTAGTCACCAGTTCCCGATCCGGCTTCCAGGACTGCAAGTTCCGTGTCGGTATGGTCTTTGTCCTTCGGGTGCACCCTCATCACTATCCCGGCATCGGGCTCGGAGGCAATCGAATCCATATCGCCGATAACCAAATCGGGATACAGCCCGAGCTTACGGGCGTTGTCATAGCCTGAATCCGCCGCAATTACCCAGTCATATGCAGGTATTAGACCTTTAAGCTGTCCTGTCTGGGGAATGGTTCCCCCGGTAACTACCGCACCATGTCCGTTCATCATAAAAAAACCTGCCTTCCCGGGACCCATCTGATTGACCCGCTCTGATTATCCATACTACCATGCTGGCACACACAGACAAGCGAGGTGACCCATGTCTTCTGAATCACGGCCAATTACCTTCCCTGGCATCAGACCTGCTGATATCCTGCTTCCGGGCAGCGCCTGCGATCCTGCAAAGTGGGCAGTTATCGCCTGCGACCAGTATACTTCAGAACCGGCCTACTGGGAAGAAACCGAGCGTATAGTCGGCAGCGCCCCTTCAGCACTCAAAATGATATTCCCCGAGGTCTGGCTCGGCTCAGATGATCAGGCCCGAATAGCGTCAATCAACACCCGCATGCACGACGCACTCAGGGAGAACCTCTTCAGCGTCTATCCGGACTCATTCATCCTCGTTCACCGTACCACCGACCTTCATCCTCAGGGGCGCTGGGGACTTGTTGCTGCCCTGGACCTCGAGGAGTACGACTATGCGAAAGACGCAAAGAGCCTAATCCGCGCCACCGAAGGGACCATCATGGAGCGTATTCCCCCACGTATGAAAATCAGGGAGAATGCCCCCATTGAACTTCCCCATATTATCGTCCTGATAGATGACGAGCAGCGCAGTGTGATAGAACCGCTGACCCGTAAACTTGATGCGCTCACCCAGCTCTACAGCTTTGAGCTGATGCAGGGCGGGGGCAGGGCTGCAGGGTACCGCATACACCTCGAAGAGGACCTGCTCCAGATAGCACAGGCGCTCAATGCACTGGCTGACAGAAAACGGTTTCGCCAGCGCTACGACAGCGAGGATCTGATGCTCTACGCAATGGGAGACGGCAACCACTCGCTTGCCACTGCCAAAGCCTGCTGGGAAGCAGTGAAGCAGAAACACCGAGACAACCCGGAACTGCTTGACCTGAGCAGCCATCCGGCCCGTTTCGCCCTGGTTGAAATAGAGAACATCTACGATGAGGGGATAGATTTCGAACCTATCCATCGGGTTCTTTTCAACTGTGACCTTGATGCGTTTCTTGCTGAACTGCGACGCTGGTGCAGCAGAGTTGAGCTGAGTCCCGCAGAATCACTGTCACAGATCGAAACTGAATTGCTGAATACCGGGGAGAAGGATGGAGAGAACCATCAGGTTATCGGTCTCGCAACTTCTCACGGGCTCAGTCTGGTAAGTATGATCGGTCCCTCAGCGGAAATTGCTGCGGGAACCCTTCAGACAGCCCTCGATGCATATCTCAGCTCAGCCGGACCGCAGACAAAAATCGACTATACGCACGGACTTGCATCAACCTACGCTATCGGAATAAAGCCGGGCAACTGCGCCCTCCTGCTTCCGCCGATCTCAAAGGAGAGCTTTTTTGCAGCCGTCATCCATGACGGCGCCCTTCCGAGAAAAACCTTCTCCATGGGAGAAGCCCACGAGAAACGCTACTATATCGAAGCAAGGAAGATAGTACCCTAAGTGCTGTCTAGTCCCCTTTCCCGCCGCTCCTTGTGCGCCTGCGCCGGGAGAAGTCGACAAATCCCAGGATCCCGGTGAGCACGGCCGCTGCTGCCGCTGCTGCGGCCGCCGCCTGTCTCTGATCGAGAACCGGCAGCCGCGGGTCCGGTCTCTGAGGAATCTCGGCGCCCTTCAGCTGTTCAGCGTAGCCCTGGTCCCGATACAGATCGAGGATGATGCGGAATTCATTCTCCCTGATATAGCCGTAGCGGTAGGCCTCCTCCATGATTCTGCCGTAGTCGGTCTCTATGCGGTTTCTTTCAGCCAGCACAGCAGCATTTCTCTCCTCTTCCCGCTCAGCCGTTTGCTCAAGCAAAGGCAGATAGGAGCGCAGAATCCGGTTGACAGCCAGCCCCTGGGGGCCGAAAACCCCGATAAGCAGAATATAGAGCAGATAAAAGGAGATAAGAGGTGCTAGAAGATACTTTCTTGTCATTCCTCCCTCGCTGGGGTATAATTCCTTTACAGACAAGTGCACGAAACGACGTAAACGCCGGATCCGGCCGCCAGCGTCAGGCTTCGTGCACGGATATATTGTACGGAATAACAGCACGGCAGTACAGGGATAAAAACAGCGGCAGCCCCGCTGTTGCCTGCGCTGCCGTAAACCGGACTTCACGGGAGTGCTCAGTGCCGCATTTCAAGAAACTATGGAAAAAATTATCCTCCTACGGAGTCTGGCATGAACTGACTGAAAAGGATGTAGCCGGAGAGCAGGAGGAAGATGAGTCTCCCGAGACTCTGGAAGATATCCGCAGCCGCATTGAAAAGATGCCAACAGAACAGAACGCTGGGGATATGGTGGACTTTTATCATGACCACACGCTCGATGGACTGGACTCGATGATTCAGAAGATCAGACGCAAGGCTGTGGAGCAGAAAGACGCTGCACCGAACAGCAGCCGCGAGTCATCACGCAGCAAGGACGGGGCCGATCATGATCTATGAAATCCTGCTGATTCTCCTGCCGCTTTTTTTCCTCTCAGCCCTGATATCGGGCATCAAGCTGCTGCGCGGCAGGCAGAGTGCTGAGCAGCAGCAGGTCTCGCAGCGGACTCAGGAAGACGAAGCGGCGGGCAATGAAGAGCTGCTCTACCCCCTGCCCGCCGATGAGACTCCCCTGCGGCGAGAAGAACCCCAGGAGACGATTCCAGAGCGCAAACCTCCCGCAGTCTCTGATAATTCCCTGCCGGAAACACCTTCTGAGACCGATGAGCCTGATCCTGCCGTGGAACAGGAGGAGGAGCCGCAGGTACCGAGCCCGCCGGAATCGGAACTGCTCCCCGCCTACCCCGGCCGTCAGCGGGCAGTCAGGGCCGCTGCCGGGGAAGCGGCCTCATCGGAGACGCCGGAGAAGGAGACGCACCAGGACACCTTCGAGACCCGCCTGAAAAAGGAACTTCTCTTTTCCGAGGAGCACGGCTACGATGTGTCCCTTGCGCTCATACGCCTGCGTTTCAGGGATAAATCAAAAGCCCCGGAGTCTATGCCCCTGTATGCCAAAGTGATCTACAATTTTTTAGGCAATTCAGCCTACATCTACCAGTACAAGGAGAGCATAGTCAAGAACAGCTACGCATGCATCATGCCGTTCGCCAACTTCACTGAAACCCAGAAGGAACTGCTCTCCCTCTTTCGTCATATCAAAGAGGACCTGGAAGCCGAAGGAATAGTATTCAGCTGCGGATATACGAGCAGGCTGTCACGCCGGCTGGAACCCGAGCTGTTTCTTCACGAGGCAAGCGTGTCTTTGAAAAAAGCTCTTCAGCGCAAGGGATTCAGCCTCATCGGATTTGAGCCCGATGCGGATACCTTCGATACCAACCTTCAATCCTGAGGCAGAGCAACGGAAATACAGTCCCGCTCCCGGCTGAGCTGCGTCGCCGGGAAAATTTCCCGTGCTTCTTCGAGGAGCACCTTCAGCTCCCGGTCTGTGTAACGGGGGCTGAAGTGGATAAGCCGAAGATCTTTAACTCCTCCGGCATTGCGTGCCGTCAGAGCAGCCTGCACGGCTGTCAGGTGCCGCTTCTCGCGGGCAGTGTCCGAGAGAGCCTCTTCGAACATCCCCTCGCATACAAACAGGTCTGAACCGGCAACATGCCGGGCGATTGATTCGATATACCCCGTATCGGTTACATAGGAGAACTTTCTTCCGCTGCGCGGCGGGCCGAGCACCTGCTGCGGGTATACCGTCCGATTGTCCGGGAGAAGAACGCTTTCACCCTTCTGCAGTTCCGCCCAGAGCGGTCCCCGGGGAACACCCAGTTCAAGCGCCTTGTCGGGAAAAAACACCCCCGGTCGCGCCTTTTCCGTGAAGCTGTATCCGAAACACTGCTTCGTATGGTGAAGAGCGAAGGCGCTTATGAGGTACTCATCTGTTTCAGCCGCAATTGAACCCGCCTCAACGGGAATAAACCTGATCTCGTAATTAATGTACATATCAAGAATTCTGATATTCTCCCGGATAAATTCCTCTAACAGGGTCGGTCCATAGATGTACAGCGGCTCCTCCCGGTCTACCTGGCTTGAGAGCATGAGCATGCCGGGCAGTCCGGTTACATGGTCGGCGTGCATATGGCTGATGAAGATGGAGTGAATCTTCTTCCAGCGCAGGTTTAGCCGCTTGAGCGCTATCTGGGTCCCCTCTCCGCAGTCGAAGAGAAACAGATCGCCCTCTCTTCTGAGGAGGACCGAGGTGAGGTGTCTTCCCGGCAGGGGCATCATGCCGCCGGTACCGAGGATGAATGCTTCAAAATTCATACAGAAAGAGTTCTCCTTAGCTTGTAAGTATTTTCAGCGGTTCAATATGCTTCAGCCTCCGCAGGGGAAATACCACGGCAGTGAATGCAACCGCGGCAGTAAAGGCTGCAACAGCAAGTATCTGGCCGGCATCAATTATCAGGGGAATCCTGATCAGATAAAAATCAACTGCCGCAATCCCCGTCTCTGATACAACTGAAAGAATCGAGTTCAGGTTTATTCCAATCAGCAGTCCGACTGCTGTCCCGGCCAGGGTCCCGAGCATGGAGACTGTCATGAGGGCGAGAAGAAACGCACGCTGAATATCGGCGTTGTATGCCCCGACAGCCTTCATGATTCCGATAGCCGTATAATTTTCCTGGATCAGCATGATGCATGAAGAAGATACGTTCACGCCGGCAATCAGGACGATGAGAGCCATAACCACATACAGTATGTTTTTCGTCTCGGCAAAGTTCCTGAACAGAACCTTGTTCAGCTCGTCCCAGGTGATGATCTGAGTATTCTGCCACCCAGGCAGCTCCCGCAGCTCATCTGCCAGATTCCACGTATCCTGCAGCCGCGCGGAACTGATTCTCAACGCCGCATAGGAGTTGCCCGATGAGGCGAATATCGCTTCTGCCGCCTGGTCATGAATGAAAATAAGGGCATCGTTGAGCGTAGAATATCCCGAATCGACGACAGCCGACACCTCCATGACAACCGGCTTGAAGAATGTTGTCTCCCGGCTGTAGTCGACGACGGCAAGCGCGACTTTCTCCCCTACCGTTACCCCGAGGGTTCGGGCAACGGTCTCCCCGAGAATGATATTCCGCTCCCCGAGAATGGCAAGGCTCCCCTCATACGACTCAATCTCCTCAGCGATCTCCGCGGTTAGGAGGAAATTATCGGGAACTCCCCGAATCATTGCCGTGTAGGAACCCTGCGCAGAGTAGACCGCACCGTAGCCCTCACGGACTGCCGCGGCCGAGGTGACGCCTTCAAGCACGGAAACCTGATCAACGATTTCGGTGAGAGTGACATCACCCTCGGGGTAGACCTGCATATGGCCGCTCTGCAGCTGGATGTATTTGCGCGAAATACCCTCCGTCATCCCGTTAGCGAGGAGGATTACCACAATCAGGGGAATTACGGAAAAAGCCATCACGAGAAAGGTTCCGGCCATGTGCTTCTTCTTCTGTCGGGATGCTGAAGTGAGACTCAGGAGTTTTTTTGCCCAAAAGACCGAACCGTGTAAACTATTATGCATGCTTTACCCTTTGAAGGAACCTTTTGTAAGGGTTAATGCGTGGTCTGCGTAACGGGCGATGCTGCTGTCGTGCGTGACGAGCACCATGCTGGTGCCGAACTCCCGCACAATGGAGAACAGCAGCTGCTCAATGATCCTAGCATTTTCCTCATCGAGGTTTCCCGTGGGTTCATCGGCAAGTATCAGCAGCGGGTCGTTCACAAGGGCTCGGGCAATAGCCACCCGCTGCCGCTCCCCGCCGGAAAGCTGGCCGGGATAGTTGTCCCCTTTCTGTGAGAGCCCAACGCTGTCAAGCAGCCTCCGGGCTTTATCACGTGAGCTGCGCTTCGATGAGCCGCCGATCATCGCGGTAATGACGACATTCTCCAATGCGGTAAAGTCCTCGAGCAGGTAGTGCATCTGAAAGATAAAACCGACGTATCGGCGGCGGTAGAGAGTTAAACGATCGCTTTTCATCGTATCAATCCGCAGTCCGCCTGCAGTCACCATGCCGGAATCAGCCCTGTCGAGCCCCCCCGCTATATGAAGGAATGTGCTCTTGCCGCAGCCGCTCTTTCCCGTCACCACCGCAGTCGTTCCCTTCTTGAGGGTAAAATCGAGATCATCAAGAACGGTCAGGGTATCGGTACCGTTACGATAGGTTTTTCTCAGCGATCGGACCGCCAGGGCCGGCTCGCCGCCCGTATCATCTTGGACCGGGTATACATGATTATTCATAATGCAGAATCCTTACCGGATCATAACGGAGTATCTTCCTCACAGCAAGCCATGAAGCGGCAAGCGAGAGAAGCATGACGGCTGCGGCGGTAAGCGCCACCTCCCCCGGGACGACATCGACGGGAAAGGTGTAGGAGAAAAATGGGACATAGGCTCCGGTGAGAGCCGTATAGATACTCCCGAAGAACCCCAGTACAGCGTTAATTCGGGATGCAGCCAGAAGGTCGGCTCCTATTCCGATAACCGAGCCGAT
>CAYSRK010000087.1:0-3443 GCA_964433385.1 uncultured Spirochaetales bacterium | reverse complement strand
CTCGGGCTTGCTCTCGTCAAGGAGATTATTACACGCTGCGGAGGTGCAGTTAGTGTCTCCAGCGGGCAGGGTGCCGGAAGCCGGTTCACCCTCCGCTTTCCCAGCGGCATGGTCGGTGCGTGTCCCGGTGAGGAGAGCACTCTTTTTACGCAGCTACTCTCCTCCCGCGAGTACGAGACCGTAAGACGCTTCACCTCCGACCTCTTCATGCCTGACAGCTGCAGCGAAGCCAGGGAATCGGTCGATGATGCAGCCGGCAGCAGACCGCATCTGCTGGTCGTTGAGGATAATCCCGACATGTGCCAGTATATCCGCAGCGTGCTCAGCGGGCACTACCGGGTTACCTCGGTCCGCTCAGCCCGTGAGGCGCTGGAGCACCTCAGTACCGGCAGGACTGACCTGATCATCTCTGATGTCATGATGCCCGACGTGGACGGACATGAGTTCCTGCAGCTCCTGCTGCAGCGGCAGCCGGAAAAGCGGGTGCCGCTGATCTTTCTAACTGCCCGCGACAGCGTTGAGGAGAAGATCCGGAGCCTCAGGGAGGGGGCTGTGGAGTATCTGACTAAACCCTTCGATCCGCAGGAGCTCACGGCGCTGGTGCAGACGGTTCTCGACCGTGAAAGGAATGTGCTGCATTCCCATATAAGCAGGATTCGGCACAGTCTCGACTCGCTGCTCAATGAAATGGAGTCCCCGGAAGCCGGCAGCCTCCCGGGGCATGATCTGCGGCTGCGCGGTGAGGATTTCGGGCTGACAAAGCGGGAAATGGAGGTCTTTGCGCTCATCATTGCGGGCAGCAGCGATAAGGAGATTGCCCGCAGGCTCGGCATTTCCGTAAGGACCGTGTCAAACCACAATAGAAGCATTTATGAGAAGTTCCAGGTTGAGGGGAGAGTTGAACTGCTCTCCGCCGTCTTTTCCGGCCGCAGCGTGAAACGCTGAACGGACCGACGAAGGACCTGCACATGAAGGAAATAACGAGTGGATATCTACAGCAGACTGGAAAAACGGCAGGAATACAAGCGCAAAGCTGACCTGGCATCCTTGTACCGGGCTCTCCTCTACAGCCCCCGCGCCGCTGCGGCGGTGATGGGCAGCCGGAGGCGCGGAGAGCCGAGCCCTCAGTTCATTGAGCGGGTCATGCTCGCCGTAACTGAGGTGAACGGGTGTGCGGCCTGCTCCTACGCCCATGCCCGCATGGCCCTGCGGGAGGGGCTGAGTCCGGAGGAGATAGTCGGTTTTCTCAGCGGGGACAGCGGGTTTACGGCCGAGCATGAGGCGTACGGGATTCTCTTTGCTCAGCACTACGCTGAATCGGGAGGATATCCCGACCGGGAGGCGTATGAGCGGCTGGTTGCCGCCTATGGGGACCGGGGAGCCCGGGTTATCCTTTCGGCAGCCCAGGTCATGACTGCCGGGAATATGGTCGGAATTCCGTTCAGCGCCCTGGCTTCCAGGCTCCGGGGCAGGCCATACCGGGAGAGCACGCTTGTCTATGAGCTGGGCATGCAGCTGCTTGTTCCGCTGCTGATGATCCCGGCGGTGCTCCACTCCCTGGTCAGGTGGGCTGCGGGCAGGCCGAACGTGAAATTCAGTGAGGCTGCGTGAAAGTCATGATGAAAAGAGGTGCCGGTTTCTTCAGGTCAGCCCTTCTGCTCCTCCTGCTGTCCCTCCCGGCGGGTCAGCTCCCTGCGGCAGCGGATGCGCTTTGGCTTCAGGCAGTTGAGAACGTGGGAAAAAGCTCCTCTTTCGTGCCGTTCGAGTATGAGGTTGAGCACCGGATGTTCAACGGCCGCGGAGACCTGCTTACGCACGGGCTCACCGTTACGCGGATCGTGAAGGATGAAGAGGGGCTGCCGGGTTTTGAGGTCCTGAGGAGTGAGATGTACAAGGGCAAGCCGATGGACGGGTCGCCGTTCGGCGGGGGACAGAACGATGAAGCCTCGGGGGGTATGGAGGCGGTCATGTACAGTCCCCTCGATCCGGCCTGGCAGGAGTATGTTACAGCTCAGCGGATCGGGGTGGAGATGCTTGATGATGGTGCAGCGGCAGTCTACAGGTTCACGTTTGATCCGGGCGGAGACTCCCGTGCCGAGGGCACGATCTGGATTGATCCGGAGCTGGGGATGCCGCTGCGGATAGAGCGGGAAGTGACCCCGCCGATGCGGCTGATCAAATCGTTCAGCGTTCGTGAGGAGTACGGGAATAGCAGCAGCCTTTCGGTACTTTCAAGCTCTTCCTACACGGTTATCGTCTCGTTCATCATCACCCGGGAGATTGTTTTTCAGATGCGGTTCAAGGACTACCGCATCGATCCGGAAGTTGCCGCCCTGATTCAGGAGGGAGGTTTTTCCGGGACCCCATGATGGATTTCCAGCTCTTCGGCACCCCGGCAGTAGGAAGCTATGATGCCGATGATCTCCTTGAGGCTCGGGTCGCTGATATCCTGCCTGCGGTAGATAATGCCTGAATCAAAGTAGGGAAAGTCGATAGACTCCGCTGCGACCTCCTCAATGCCGTACTCCCTGAGGTTCTCCTTAACCTGCTCCGGCAGCATGATGAGCGACTTGGTTTTCTGCAGTATTTTCAGGACGATGAAGATGCTGTTCATATGATGAACAACCTCTGTGGCTATCTCGCGCTTCAGCCTCTCGGGGATGATGTAGCCTTCCACGTCTTTCTTCGATTCAAGCATGATCCAGCTGAACTGATGGAAATCTTCGTAGTTCAGCGTCCCTTTTTCCCGCTGGATGGAAAATATGGGATGGGATGCGTGGGCATAGATGCAATGGCGGGTTTTTGCAAGCGGGATCCCAGCCAGAACCGGCGGAAGGTCGTCGGGAATTCTTCCGAGAAAGATGTCGCATTCGCCCTTCTGGAGCGCCTCGACCATGGTCTCGGTGGATGCCATCCTGCCCGAGATGTAGACCTCCTTCTGGGCCTGCTCCCTGATCTGGACGATGATGTCGGCTGCGAAGAGCATCTGCCACAGGATGCCGAAGGCCAGCGTCACGTGGCTCTCATAGAGGCTGCGTTTTTTCTCCATTTCATGCTCGAGAACTCCGATCTCGTTCTCTATGCTCCGCGCATGCCGGTAGAGCACCTGACCGTAATCGGTGGGGAAGCATCCTTTCCGGGAGCGGTCAATCAGCTTCCCGTTGAAATACTCCTCGAGTTTCTTCATATTCTTTGTCAGCGCCGGCTGGCTGATATGGAGCCGCTCGCTGGCTATAGTGAAACTTTTGCTCTCAACGAGAACTACATACTGGTGAAGCAGGTGCAGCATTATAACCTCAGGTTATAGTTAACAGTCGATAATATATTAGACCGCCATCATAAGCCTAGGACATACGCACCAAAATTGAGGTGACTGGATTGTGGAACATAAAAACAGCGAATATAGAGAAAAAGAGGATATATGTTTATGACGGAGAGCGAGT
>CAYSRK010000086.1:0-7913 GCA_964433385.1 uncultured Spirochaetales bacterium | reverse complement strand
GACCATCGGACCCTTGACGGCAATTTCTCCGATGCCCCGCTCATCCGGGTCAAGAATTTTCATTGTCGTCTGCGGCAGAATCTTTCCTACCGAGGTCTCCTTGTAGGCAAAGACGGGATTCAGCGTGATTATGGGCGATGTTTCCGTCAGGCCGTAGCCCTGAACGAAATCGATGCCGAGCTGGTTGAACATCTTAAAGGTGGAAGCGGGCAGCGGGCCGCCGCCGCTTATGCAGATTCTGTTGGTATCAAGCGAAAGCTTTGCCAGCAGTCCGCCAAACATCTTCTTTCCCGGGTTGACTTTGAATGTTTTCTTGATGATCCCGCTAACGCCCATGAGAAAGCGTATGAGCCCATAGACTACCGCTCCCTTCTCCCGGATGCCGTTCATCAGGCCTTTGAGCAGCTTGTTGAAGAGCATCGGCACGCCGAGGAACATCGTGACCTTTGCCTCCTTGAGCTCGGCAAGAATCTGCTTGACCACAAGCTTCTTGCCGAAGACGATTTCAGCCCCGACCGAAATCGCCTCGATAAATACCGCGAGCATTGTATAGGAGTGGTGGATGGGCAGCAGCGCGTAGAAGACGTCGCTCGGATAGAGGTTCATATTCCCCTGCGCCAGGAAACAGTCTGCAACCATATTCCTGTGGGTAAGCATGACCCCCTTCGGGTTTCCGGTAGTGCCCGATGTGAAGAGTATCGCAGCGGTATCGGTCTCTGCCGGGAGTTTCCGATCAGCAAACTTCGGCTCCTTGATATCGAGGATGTAGTTGCCTTTAGCCGGAGACAGCGAAATCTTCTCGGTAATTCCCACGTTGCCGTCGGCGTCCTGCAGGTCGTAGCGTTCCTCGTCCACAAACAGGGTCTTCACTCCGGCAAACTTCATCAGTCCGTCAATCTCTTCGACTTTCAGCTGGTAGTCGAGCGGTATGACCGTCGCTCCGGCATAGAGCACCGCCAGATAGGCTATAGCCCACTCCGGACTGTTCTTTCCGGTAACAGCGACATGGTCGCCGGCTTTCACGCCCTTTTTAACCAGGTGGTTCGAGACCTCAAGAATCTTTTTCTGCGCCTCGGCGTAGGTGAATTTCAGCTCTTCAGGAGCAAATGCGGTAAAGCATGCGTTGTCCGGATAATCGGACACGGTGATGTTGAACAGTTCGACGAGAGTCGGCCACTCCCCCTGAAAATACTCCCCTTTGTACTTCTCCAATCTTAGCCACGGCTTGTGGTCATGCTTCACTTTCATAGACACCCCTCTTAATTCTCCCTATGCTATAATGCTTACTCTACTTCAATTAACTGCGCTTAGCAAGCTGTTTTTTACAGGTGCGGCCCATTCTGTCCGATCAGGCGCTGTGCGGTTCAGACTGAAGCGTATCGTGCTGCAGCGCTGCTTACCGAAGAGAGGTAGGAGCGACCGAACATATTGAGATGGTTGAACAGATGGTAGAGGTTGTAGAGGTCGCGGCGTTCATCATAGCCCGGTTCCTGCGGGAGAACTTCATAGTAGGCAGCGTAGAAGCGGGGTGAGAAGCCGCCGAACAGTTCGGTCATGGCAATGTCAGCCTCTGGGTGACCGTAGCTTACCGCAGGGTCGATCAGTACCGGAGCGCCGTCGGCTGCCGTTAGCCAGTTTCCGCCCCACAGGTCACCGTGGAGGAGCGAGGGCGCTTGCGGTTCGATCAGGATTGCGTCAAGTCGTTCGAGCAGTCTGCTGCACACGTTCATCAGGGCTGAGTCTGCCAGGCCCCGTTCATAGGCGGTTTCTATCTGCGGGAGAAGTCTCCTGTCGCGGAAAAAAGCAGTCCAGCTCTCAGAAGGGGTGTTTCTTTGGATGGTGCGCCCGATGTAGTTATCGCGGGCAAACCCGAAATATTCCGCCATCCCGTTTTTGTGCAGAAGGGCGGTCTGTCTGCCGAGCCTCTCCTGCGAACGGTCATCGGAAGTTCTCGTTTCAATATATTCAAGAATGATAAAGGCAAGAGACCCGCAGCGGCCTGATCCGCAGACCCCGGGTGTTCTCGGTGCGCCGGGCACTTCGGCAATTGCCGTAAGGCCCTGCGCCTCGCTCTCAAAGAAATCCGGCGCAGCCTCTTCGTGAGTCTTGAGGAAGAATGTCTCTTTGCCTCCGGCAGTACCCTTGGCAAGCTCAATACGGAAGCTGCGGTTGATATCCCCGCCGTAGACAGGAACCGCGCTTATACGGTCAATCGGGCAATCGTCAGAATATCCCAGTACGCGGCAGATGTCATGCAGCAGAGGTCCGGGAAGTTTCATCGTGTCTCCTCTATGGTCTCTATCAGCCGCATGCAGGTTCTTTCCGCAATGCTGATCACCAGTTCAAACCCGTCAGGTCCGCTGTAGTACGGGTCGGGAACTACTCCTGTTCCCTGCGGGTCATAGTCTCTGAAGAGCTGTACCTTCTCTTTCTGCTCACGGGTTCGCGCCAGCTTGCGGGTATCGCGCAGATTATCCCGGTCCATGGCCAGGATCAGGTCAAAGGTTTCCAGATCCTGCGGTACCAGCAGGCGGGACTGGTGGGATATGACAACACCGCAGCGCTCTGCAGCGGCACGCATGCGTGCATCGGCCGGTTCTCCCAGGTGCCAGGCTGAGGTGCCGGCTGAATCGGCAAAGACAGATGCACAAAGGGGCGAACTCCGACGGCGCAGAAGCGTGAGAAACATGGCTTCAGCGAGCGGAGACCTGCAGATGTTGCCAAGGCAGACAAACAGTATCTTCATAGGCAGACGCTACCATGGAAGCTGTCCGCCTGTCCATTGCCGGGACTGCGCAGCCTGCGGGCAGCCGCTGATTGACCAACACAGCGCCTTGTATTACAGTACGGCAGATGAACTATACCGATCTGAACGAGGCTTTTACCTATATCGCTTCTTTCACCAACCTCGAGCGGACAGCTCATTATACGGTAAGAACCTACCGTCTTGATCGCATGCGCGCTCTGCTTGACTGGTTCGATCATCCCGAGAGAGCCTTCAAAACCGTTCATGTCGCCGGCTCAAAGGGAAAAGGTTCCACCTCGCTCTTCATCCAGGCTGGCCTGACGGCAGCAGGAATGCGTACCGGACTCTACCTGTCTCCGCATGTCTCCGACTATCGGGAACGGTTCACGATTGACAACGGCTTTGCCGATGATCAGAGCATGCTGCGGGTCATGAATGCCATGCTGGCCGATCTTGAGGGGTTCTCCTTCGCCGAGGAGACCGGATACTCGAAACCGACCACTTTTGAACTGCTGACGCTTTTCGGATTCCTGCTTTTCAAGGACGCCGGCTGCGATTGGGCTGTACTCGAAACGGGACTCGGCGGACGCCTTGATGCCACGAACGTGGTCACTCCCGAACTGTCGGTCATCACCTCCATTGAACTTGAGCATACGGCAATTCTCGGAGACACCATCGCAAAAATCGCCTTTGAAAAGGGCGGGATTATCAAGCAGGGGATCAACACGGTAATCGGTTTTCTCAAACCTGAGGCGGAACAGGTCATCAGGGACATATGCAGCGAGCGCGGCAGTACGCTTTATCTGCTTCGAGAAACTCTGAAGTTCTATTCAACCGCTACCCTGCCGGTCGGCGAGTCGTGCCGGCTCGAGTGGAAGCTGGGACTGCTCGAGGATTGCTGCCTGATGCTTCAGATGCGCGGCAGTTTTCAGGCTGATAATGCCGCCCTTGCCCTTCTCTCCCTCTCGCTCATCGGTATGTACCGGGGTGAATTCACCCTTCAGGCGATAAGCGGGGCAGTGCTCCCGGGCCGTCTGGAAAAACTCGGGAACGCTCCCCCGCTTTACATTGACGGAGCCCATACGGAAGCCTCACTGACCAAGCTCTACGACTCCTTCTCGCAGCTTCATGACGGTAAGGGTATTCTGATCTTCGGAGCAGTCCTTGATAAGAACCACCGTTTCATGGCAGAACACTCGGTCAGACGGTTTAAGAGAATTATCATATCGACACCGGGGACCTTCAAGCAGAGCGACCCCGAGGCGCTGTTCCGGCTTTTCATCGAAAAAAGGGACGCTGCCGGTCTGTCCTGCTCCATCTCACTGATTCCCGATGCGCACAAAGCGCTTGCTGAGGCTCTCAGGGAAAGCGGTAACACCCTTCCCGTACTGGTCACCGGGTCATTTTACATGGCGGCTGAAATCCGTACCCTCCTGCGCGGCAGCGGCGCAACAAAACTGCTCTGAAGGCAGTTTTTATACAAATTTCCAAAATTTTCCTGAATTGTCAGACAATTCATTTGACCGAAACCTCAGGATGCGCTACTATAAGAATCCAAGGTGCTCCGCTCCCTGTAACAGGTTCCCCGGCAGCTCCTGGGTACTACAATACTGAACGATGTCTGCTGTTCGTTGAATTGTGACATCGATTTCATCCAGCGTCATTGACTGGATGCGGGATATCTTCAGCATATCGGGGCTGTGCTGTCACAGACTGGTCCCCGGCAGTTGGAGAGCCCGTCAGCACACACGGATTCTGCCTGTCCAATGGGATCGGCGGAATCGCTGCTGTTCCGGATTCTGCAGACACAAATCAGTGGAGAACTGCAGGCCGGACTTTTTTTGCAGGAGGCGTTATGACAACAAGCGAATTAAAAAAACTGGACCGGTCGCATGTAATCTATTCCTGGAAAGCGCAGAAGGCGGTTGACCCGATCATTATAGACCGGGCTGAGGGAATTTATCAGTGGGACACCGATGGAAAGCGCTATATTGACTTCTGTTCGGGACTGCTGAATATCAACATCGGCCACAGCAACCGGCATGTGCTTGATGCGATGAAGACCCAGATGGAGAAGATCACCTACGTGGGGTCGATGTTCGGCAGCGAACCGAAGGCCCGTCTGGCGAAGATGATCTCCGAGGTCACCCCGGGAGACCTTGACTACACGTTCTTCACCAACAGCGGAGCCGAGTCGATTGAGAACGCCATCAAGGCGGTCCGCCTGATGACCGGACGGCACAAGATCTACTCCATGTGGAGAAGTTACCATGGGGCGACTGCGGGTGCGATAACCCTTACCGGTGATCCCCGCCGCTGGGCGGCTGAGCCCGGGATACCCGGTGCGGTCAAGTATTTCGGTCCCTACGCCTACCATGATCCGTTCGGGTCAAAGTCGGAGGAGGAGTGCAGCCGCATCAGTCTTGAGGTGCTCAAGACCCAGATCATGCTGGATAATCCGAAGTCCATTGCCGCGATCTTCCTGGAGCCGATTGTGGGAACCAACGGCATCATCATCCCGACGAAGGAGTTCGTCCAGGGGGTGCGTCAGATCTGCGACGAGAACGGCATCCTGATGGTAGCCGATGAGACGATGGGCGGCTGGGGCCGTTCCGGGAAGTGGTTCTCCATTGAGCACTTTGATGTTGTCCCGGACATCATGACAACGGCCAAGGGGCTTACCTCGGGGTATGTGCAGCTTGGAGCGATGATCTGGACCAAGAAGGTCTGGGACTATTTCTACGATCACCCCTTTGTCGGCGGACTGACCTACGGCGGGCATGCCCTTGCCTGTGCGACCGGCATTGCCAATATTGAGGTGTACAGACAGGAGAACCTGATAGAGAATTCCGCGGTAAACGGGGAATACCTCAACGGCAAACTGCTTGAACTCAAGGAGAAGCATCCCTCAGTCGGGGACGTGCGCTGCAAGGGTCTGTGGGCCTGCATCGAGCTGACCTCGGATAAGAAGACCCGGGCTCCGCTGGCCGGTTTCAACGATTCGATCCAGAACGTTTCCGGCGCTGTCACGAGCAGGCTGGCCGAACTCGGTCTCACGCTCTTTGCGAAGTGGGACTTCATCTTCATTGCACCGCCGCTGATCATCACCAAAGAGCAGATTGATGAGGCTATTGAGAAGATTGACGATGCGCTGAAGATAACAGACGCTAAGATTTCGTAAGATTCTATATTTATTATTTGGAGGAAGTAACGTATGGCTGACAATTTACAGGTAATGCTCGAAAAAGCCCGCGCTGCTCAGAAGATCGTTGAGTTCTGGTCCCAGGAGCAGGTTGACGAAATGGTTGCAGCTGCCGGCTGGGAAGTGTATAGGGAGGAGAACGCGGTTGCCTGCGCCAAGATGGCAGCTGAAGAGACCGGTATGGGGATCTTTGAGAACAAGCTGGTGAAACACCAGAAAAAGACCCTCGGAACCCTGCGGGATCTTGACGGTGTAAAAACTGTAGGCGTCATTGAGGAAGACAAGGCTCGCGGCATGATCCGGATTGCCAAGCCCGTCGGTGTGATCGGGGCCCTTACTCCGGTAACCAATCCGACCGCTACCCCTCCGGGTAACGGACTGCCTATTCTCAAGACGAGAAACGCAGTTATTTTTGCACCGCATCCGCGGGCGAAAGGGGCAACCGGTCTCGCGTGCGAGTTCATGCGTCGCGGTCTTGAGAAGGTCGGAGCCCCTGCGGATCTGATTCAGTGTATTGCTGAACCGTCAGTGGAGCTCACCCAGCAGCTGATGAAAGAGGTTGACCTCATTCTTGCAACCGGCGGAGCTGCGATGGTCAAAGCCGCCTACTCAGCCGGAAAGCCCGCCTACGGCGTTGGCGCCGGAAACGCGGTCATGGTTGTTGATGAGACTGCCGACCTCAAGGATGCGGCTCATAAGATTTATCTGGGCAAGACGTTTGACCATGCAACCTCCTGCTCTTCGGAAAACTCGGCTGTCATCCAGGAGTCAATCTGGGATCAGATGATTGAGAATCTGAAGTCTCATGGCGGATACCTGTGCAGCATGGAGGAGAAGGCCAGGCTCAAGGCAGTTGTGTGGCCCGACGGTCTGCACCTGAATAAGGATATCGTTGCCCAGAGCGCGAAGAAGATTGCTGATATGGCCGGTCTCAACGTGCCTGAGAACACCACCATGCTCCTGGTCATCGGTGAAAAGGTCGGCAAGGAGGATATGTACTCCTGCGAAAAGCTTTCTCCGATTCTCGCGCTGTGGAAGTACGGTGAATTCTCCGAGGCTATTGACTATGTGGAAAGAATTACTGAATTCTGCGGTTTCGGCCACTCCTGCGGCATTCATACCACCAGTGATGAACGGATGATGGAGCTTGCCCTGAAGGTGAAGGTCAGCCGGATCATGGTTCGCCAGGCTCAGAGCTACGGAAACAGCGGCAACTATGACAACGGCATGCCCTTTTCCCTGACCCTCGGCTGCGGCACATGGGGAGGCAACATCTCATCCGAGAACATCACCTGGAAACATTTCCTGAACAACACTTGGGTTTCCCAGCCGATAGAACCGGTTGTGCCGGACGAGAAGAAGATCTTCGGTGCCTACTGGGATAAGTACGGCAAGTAATCTCCCCGTAATTTGAAAAGTGCAATTCAAGTGACGAAAGAACCTCCGTCTGGGCGGGGGTTCTTTTTTTTGGGTCAAAAACTTTTTTGGGGTAATATGCATGAGGTATGTGATTATATAACGGAATTGAATGTTTCTATCAGGCAGATAGCCGTCTTAAAAGTGCCGCCTTGACGCCAATGTGATTGACTCTCCTTATCAAGAGTGGTATATTTCGCACATTGTATTAGAAATATACCACATACAGGCGGTGTCTATGAAAAAGAAGAACCCCTTCGGCTATATCAGTATATTGGGTTTACTAGGGTTCTCAGGATTTGTTACCGGGCTTCCTGCATTATTTCTATTCTTCGGATATTTTGGTTATGCCTATTATTTTCGCATAATTCCGGATGAAATGTTCAAGGAACATCTGCTGAAGGCTGCAGCGATGTCATTTCTGCTCACGCTTCTTTCTATTACGGTGCTGATCATCCTGATCTCTATAACGGAGAATATGGAGTTTGCAAGCATAGGACTGTTTATCAGTTTTATCATTGCCAATATTTCATTTGCGGTAATCCACGC
>CAYSRK010000085.1:0-3667 GCA_964433385.1 uncultured Spirochaetales bacterium | reverse complement strand
TCCTCCCACCCCGGGCTGGCTATTTTTTTTCCCTGCAGGAACTGGCGTCTCAGCCGCCGCATAAACTGCAGGGAGTTCCCTCTTTCTCGTCGGTAAAGTATCCGTATTTGGTGTTGTGGTAGAACTTGCACTCCTTGTTATGACGAATCTTTGAGGGAAGGGCAATCCAGTACTCAGCCGTCTGCCTGAACTCAAGATTTGCCGCATTGAACTCCGGACTCCTGCGGACCTCCTCCTTGGTGAGCGCCATATGTACGCTGTAGTCAAGCCACTCGACCGCCTCAATATCCTTCACAGCCAGCATAACCTTCTTTCCGGGAAAGATGTTGCGGGTATCGGCTATTAGGTACTCAAGCTTCCAGCCGCTGTCATCGACAATGTAGTCATCAACGTGGCCAAGATTTCCGTCCCTGGCGTGGATATAGTATCCTCTGATATGCCGGGTCGACCGCAGGTGGGGATCGCCGGAATCCTTACTCCCCTTATCTCCGGACTCGTCCGGAACAGGAGAGGCAAGCTCCTGCGCTGCCGGGATCGGGCCTACGGAACCGCCCACTCCGACCTTCCAGTAGGGAAGCCATTGGTAGTAGTCATGCAGAATGATTTCCTGCTGACGGTACACCGGTTTGGCAGTATCGATATCAGGGCTCTCCTTGACCTGGGCGCAGGTAAGGTTGACGCAGAACTGATGCCGCTCCCAATCGGGTCTGCCGAGCTCTTTGGAAGGAATCAGCACCATTCGTCCGGAAAACCAGCCTCCAGTTCTCACCACCAGGTACCGGATAGTCCACGAACTGTCATCGAAGTAAAAGTCGTGCACTCTCCCGATCTCACCATCAACCGCCTTGAGAGAAAACCCGATAATGCTGTTTAAGAGAATATGCATAGGACACCTCCTGTTTCGACAGCGGCAGGAGGAACCGGTAAAACGGTGTACGGCCGATATTGATGTCTGACCTCTCCTCCCCAGCTGATACCGAAATTCTTACGTAACTGCCCTTAAAGTATACCCTCCTTATCTCCGGCGCGCAAGGACCGGAACATCTGCGCCGCAGGCGCTGCAGGCAGGCCTGCTTGCATAAGCCGGGAATCATCACTACATTATACGCATGAGCATAACCGTTGCGGTATTGGGAGAGATAGTAGGGAAGTCCGGGATGTACACCGTCAAGGCTGGACTTCAGAAGCTGAAACAGCAGTACGGCGCGGAGGCGGTTATAGCCAATGTCGAGGGCGCCACCGGCGGTTTCGGGATCGGGAAAAACCATTCCATCTACCTGCGTAAACTCGGCATAGATGCCCTGACAACGGGAGAGAAAACCTACTTCAAGAAGGATATGGTTGAGCACCTGCGCTCAGCCCCTTATGTCGTGCGTCCGGCAAATTTCCCCTTCGGCAACCCCGGCCGGGGCTGGTCGGTATTTGATGCGGGACCCGGGGTAAAAATTGGGGTTATCACCCTCCTAGGTCAGGCCGGTTTCCCCCGGGTTCACGTCAGCAACCCCTTCCAGATGCTTCCGGGGCTTATTGAGAAGGTAAAGACGCTCACCCCCCACGTTATCGTGCAGTTCCATGCGGCAACCACCGCCGAAAAACGGGCAATGGCCTTCTACGCTGACGGCAAGGTCTCCGCTGTTGTCGGAACCCATGCCAAGGCGATCACTTCCGACGCCCAAATTCTGCCGGGAAAAACCGCAGTCATTACCGATAACGGCCGTTGCGGCAGCCTCAGCAGCGTCGGCGGCCTCGCACCTGCCGTGGAAATAAGGAAATTTCTCACCCAGGTGCCCGAACGATCCTCAGACTGGTGGACGGACCTTGAACTGCAGGGGGTTATTATCACGCTTGATGACGAGGGCTGTGCCCTGAGCATTGAAACTGTGAGAATGCCGATCGAGACACCGGCAAAGGAGGCTGTTCATGACTGAAGTATCCACCGTGCTCTCCGCCTCTGAAGACCAGGCTGAACTGAGCTGCACGGCCGCAGGCTGCGCCAGCTGCGCAGGAAACTCTTTCTGCAATATCAAGGCCCGCACCTATACCGCCCTCAATCCCCGCGGCATCAGTATCGCCCCGGGAGATGTGGTTGAGGTTACCCTTCCCCCCGGTAAGACGATCCTGTCGGGGTTCATGGTCCTGCTCTTTCCCCTCATACTCTTTCTCGCCGGATTTGGGGCTGTCGGCCTTATTCATGGCGGAGCAGGAGAGGGCATGAAAGCCCTCGGGGGGTTTGTCGGCCTCGCTGCAGGCTTCGGCATCAGCTACCTCTTCGGGCGCGCGGTGAAACGGCAGTACATGCCGGTTATCGAACGGAAGATGCCCGGGGAATCCTGACACTGCCCGGCCTCAATGATTGTACAACACCGCTCTATCCCGTATAATCCCCATACATGAGCAGTTATATCTTTTTCAGCGGGGGCGTCTGCTCCAGTCTCGGCAAGGGACTGGCTGCCACGTCCGTTGCCAACCTTCTCGAGCAGCACGGGCTTGAGGTGAGGATGATTAAAATCGATCCCTACCTCAATGTTGATGCCGGAACGATGAGTCCCTACCAGCATGGGGAGGTATACGTCACCGACGACGGGGCGGAAACCGACCTTGATCTGGGCAACTACGCCCGATTCACCAGCGCCCCGCTCAGCCGGGAAAACTCCATAACCACCGGGCAGATTTATCAGGAGGTGATCAGGAGGGAACGTGAAGGCCGCTACCTCGGGCGGACGGTGCAGATCATTCCCCACATCACCGATGAGATCAAGCGCCGCATCCTCAACGTGGGACGTCAGCCTGGCATCGACGTAACGATCATTGAAATCGGGGGCACGGTAGGCGACATAGAATCCATACCCTACCTCGAGGCCGCCCGGCAGATGGCTGTCGATCTGGGAAAGAAACAGGTGCTCTTTATCCATCTGACCCTCATACCCTCTGTCGGCGGGGGAGAACTGAAGACCAAACCGACCCAGCACTCGGTCAAGGATCTGCTGGAAATCGGGATCCAGCCGGACATTCTCGTCTGCCGGGCTCCCCGGATGCTCTCAAGCGACCTGATACGCAAGATCTCTCTTTTCACCAACGTGGAGCGTGGTTCCGTTATTGTCGGCAAGGATCTCTCCGGCACGATCTACGAACTGCCGCTGCTCTTCCGCCGCCAGAACATGGACGCCATCGTACTCGAAAAACTCGGTCTTCCCGCTGGTAACCCGGATCTCCACCGGTGGGAGCAGATGGTCATGCTTTGTAATTCCGCCCCGAGAAGCCTGCGCATTGCCGTAGTGGGCAAGTATATCCACCTCCCCGATTCGTACAAATCAATAACTGAGGCACTCGTTCACGGCGGCATCGCCAACGGCGTCCGGGTAGAGCTGGTAAAGATTGATTCGGAAGATGTTGAGGCTGCCGATGAGCATGAGCTGTCCGGCCTCTTCGCCTCAATTGACGGAATCCTGATTCCCGGAGGATTCGGGACGCGGGGAACCCTCGGCATGGTAGCCGCGGCAGAGTATGCCCGCACCCACGGCACCCCCTGTTTCGGCATCTGCCTCGGCATGCAGATCATGGTCATCGAGTATGCCCGCAACGTTCTCGGACTGAGCGATGCTGACAGCACCGAATTCAGGCCCGAAACGCAGAACCCGGTAATCAGCCTCCTTGAGGAGCAGGCTGA
>CAYSRK010000084.1:0-2907 GCA_964433385.1 uncultured Spirochaetales bacterium | reverse complement strand
CGAGACAATTCTTGAGCCGTTGTGTGGCAATGTGGTTGGGTTAGATTTTGATTATGAGGAATTCCATTTTTTCGGTTAGAAAAATTATGAGGCAATGCGCCTTCTTGCACAGAACACTGTTCTGTACTACTATGAGACCGGCCGCATCTGTGCGGTTGTAACCGGATGTACCGAGAGGGGTGTTATGCTGACCGAATATCTTCCTATGCTCGAAAAGCTTATCAAAGAAACTGAAGAATCCTGGAGGCGGCTTTGACCCGCAGAAGAAGGAGCAGGAGATAGCAAGGCTTGAAGGCCTGACTGTTGAGAGCACATTCTGGAACAGCCCGGAAGAGGCGGAAAAGACCTTCTCTCAGATATCGCGCCTGAAGGAGAGCCTTCATCCGTGGCGGGACCTGCTATCCCGGGTACGTGAACTCAAGGAACTGGCACAGCTGGCTCAGGGGGAGTCTGATTCAGAACTCGAGAATGATATCATTGCGGGGATAGAGGCTGCCAGGAAAGAGTTTGACAAGCTGACAATCGAGTCTCTGCTCTCACAGGAGTACGACAGCAGCAACGCATTTCTGACCATCCACTCCGGAGCGGGCGGTACTGAAGCCTGTGACTGGGTAAGCATGCTGCTGAGGATGTACCTGCGGTGGCTCGAAAACAGAAACTACAGAGCGGAAATTCTCGACTTGCTCGAGGCCGAAGGCGGCATCAAATCAGTAACCATTGAGGTGTCGGGTACGAACAGCTACGGATATCTCAAAGGTGAGACCGGTATCCACCGTCTTGTGCGCATCTCGCCGTTTGACTCGAATAAACGGCGTCATACCTCCTTTGCATCGGTTTTCGTCTCTCCTGTTATTGATGATTTCATCGATATTGATATCAAGCCGGAGGATATCAGAGTCGACACCTACAGAGCCTCCGGAGCGGGGGGACAGCACGTCAACAAGACCGATTCAGCAGTCAGGATAACCCACATCGAATCGGGAATCGTTGTCCAGTGTCAGAACGAGCGCAGTCAGCACAAAAACCGGGCGACTGCGATGAAAATTCTTGCATCCCGTCTGTACGAGTATAAGAAACAGATTCAGGACGCCGAACGTTCGAAACAGGCCGCGGAGAAGAAGGACATTTCCTGGGGAAACCAGATCCGTTCCTACGTGTTTCAGCCGTACACCATGGTTAAGGACCACCGTACCAATGCCCAGACAGGGAATATCCAGGCAGTCATGGATGGGGAACTCAACCTCTTTATTGAAGCGTTTCTGCAATGGAATATGAAATAGCCGCATTGAAGCATCATTCGATCAGATTCATCCTTGCCCTCAGCCTGCTGTGCACCCCTTTCGCGGTCCGAGCTGATGAACAGCAGTGGAACGTGGTCTCTCTGCCACCAACTTTTTCAGGCATCAGCAGCGAAGACGCATCTGCAGAGAATCTCTATGTCCTTGCCTACATCGCTCAGGAGATGGATGAGCATCTGTCCCGCTGTCCCCTCCATATCCTCAACGGCAAAGAGGCGGCGTACTTCACCAGAAAAACTGTACTGAAGCTGACCGGATTGGATGAGCAGAAGAGATTTGAACAAGCGCGTAAGGAGGGGAGAAGCTACATCGATACCGGCTCTCCGCCTTCCCGCAAGACAAGCGGTGAGCTGTCAGCTGATTTCCCGCACTTCAGTGCGGGAGACAGGGTATCCATCCGTACCGTTACACCACCGAAGACCGATCAGCCGTCAGTGCACAGCGGCAGCACTGCTGCTGAGCTCAGGCTCGCTTCACAGGCGCTTAATGCCGATGCCCTGATTATCAGCGAGCTGGAACTGTTCAGGGATGCCTACATCCTGCGTACCTATATCTATACTCCTGCAGACGGCAGCCTGGCAGCAGCAGGAGAGGAAGTCTTCAGTGCGGGGAACCTGATACGGCTCTCTGCGCTGTTTCTCGACACAGCTGCCGCAGCAGGCGGTTATGAGCGCAGTGAGCTCTCTATCGAAGAGGGTGAGAGTCCGTATCGATACCGGTACACGCTGAACGGAGCTCCGGTTGCCTGGGACAGTCTTTCTCTCAAGCTTATTCCTCCCGGGGAACATCTGCTTGGCGTGAAGGATACGGTCAGCGGGTTCAGCGAAACAGCTGTCATTCATACAGCACCGGATGAGGTAGCGGTATACAGACCGCAGTTTCACGAAAAGCCGCATCAGGAGATCGCGGCTGCTGCTGATTATTATCAGGCGACTGTCTCAGACAGGGCCAGCACGCAAACGTCAGATATGCCGGCACTGATCAGTGCCGGACAGAAGCTTGACGGGCTGCTGATTTCTGCAGGGGAGGGGTACAGAAGCGTGCATCTGAGTTCTGACGATACTGCTCGTGAATCAGGGAGCGTGCGCATTACCGTTATCCCTTCATGGTTCGACAGCGGAGCTGAGGTGCTGGCAGCCCAGAAGCGTTTTTACACGAAGCTCACGACTGCCGTCCTTGCTCTGCCGATCCCTATTGTGCTGTCGGGATTAGCGGATGCCCACGGGGATCCTGCGGTGAAAACCGCCCTGTGTTTTTCGCTCTCCGTCCAGACTCTCCTGGTACTTGATACTGTTACCAGTTTAGTGGATTATTACAGGGGAACAGGCCTTTTGTAGCTGAGCTTTTTTTGGAGTGACTATGAAGAAAACTTTCGGGCAGCGGCTGGCTTCGCTGTTCAGGTCAAAAAAACTGTTTGATGAGGATTTTTTTGACAACCTTGAGGATCTGCTCATTGAGGGCGACCTTGGGGCAGTTGAAGCATACTCCTTGTCGGAGACTATTGAGCAGCTGGCCAAAAAACAGCGGCTGAGCGGGGATGAGGCGCTTGCTGTCGTGCGTGAGAAGCTGTCTCAGCACGTTCGCAGCCAAATACCTCGTATTGATCCCG
>CAYSRK010000083.1:0-13859 GCA_964433385.1 uncultured Spirochaetales bacterium | reverse complement strand
GCAAGATCTTCCTTAGTGAGGTTTTCGAATGCTGGGATATAAGCGAACAATTTCTCCCACGCCTTCTGTGATATTGTTTCCATGTGACCCGGCAGTTGTTGCAGTGTCAGCACTTCGCCCATATTGATCTCCCCTTTCACATCACCCCTTATATACCTGCTTCCTGTGGTAATCAAGACCCATATTTCTATAATCTTCGCACTACAGGAATCGGTCGGTCAGCCGGATGTAAAGAAGTGAAAAAGAGGCACAAGTACCAGATGGGAACGTGAGCGAAGGGCTTCAGGTTTCCCATAACCACCCGGCCTATGGTATGGAAACTGGTACTGGAGACAGGCTCAGAAAATCGCGACCGATCCATTCCCAAACATCATCACTCTGGTATTAGCTTATGAACAATTCAACATGAAGGAATGACAAGCAGGCATCGCGATGTCTGATAGATGCGTTTCTTTTTTTTACCGACTGGTATGCCAACATAACACCAGCTGGAATAATTACAAAACATCGAATGCAAGTTACACAAAACACCAAATGAAAGGTTTATACGCAGTCATGCGTACTGCAAGATGCTTATCGGAGGGAGTATGTACCTGACTCGATTTGCCGATTCCCTGCTGCAGGACAGGCTGCGGAAAGACCGAGACCGCCATGCAGAAAGCAAAAAGTATCGCAAGAATGGATATTGATGAAACCGTTCGGATTCGGATGGAGATTGATCCCTATTTGGTCCTGGAGGGGGAAACCCCCCGCTTGATCGATGAATGGCAGGAATATCCGCTTATCTGGAACCATGTCAGGCATGCGGTCGATATCAGGAAAGAGAAAGGTCAGTTCATTCTCACCGGGTCTTCTACCGTCCGGGACCAAGCGGGGCTCCATTCCGGGGCGGGCCGCTTTTCCGTCCTCAACATGCGCCCCATGTCAGGGTTTGAGCGAGGCTGGTCCACAGGCGAAGTGAGCCTGGACGGTCTGGTCTCGGGAGTCGTACCAAAGTCGGATGATGTTCCTTTCGACCTGGAAGACCTGGCTGGAAACATTGCCCTGGGAGGATGGCCCGGCCTCATTGGAGCGGATATCGAAGATGGCATTCGTTCTGTACGGGATTACATCTCACTGATTGCCGAGGTAGATATCAACAAAGCTTCGGGAACTGGTCGTGATCAGCAGAAGGTGAGGAGGCTGATCCAATCTTTCGCGAGGAACATCTCGACAGAAGCGGCGCTTGCCACACTCGTGAAAGATACGAATGGAACCGATGGATTCGTATCGACGGAAACGGCGACCACCTATATCGAAGCCCTGGAACGTCTCTTGGTGGTGGAACACCTTCCTGCATGGAACATCCATATCCGCAGCGGTGACATGCTGCGGAAAAGCCCGAAACGACATTTCACCGATCCGTCACTCGCCGTAGGGGCCTTGGGGCTCTCGGTTAAGAAATTGCTTGCCGACCTGGAATATCTGGGATTGCTCTTTGAGTCGCTGGCAGTCCGGGACCTTCGGATTTATGCAGAAGTGCACGATGCAAGGGTATTCCATTATCGTGATTCAACGAATTTTGAGGTTGATGCGATCCTGGAATATCCTGATGGCAGATGGGCCGCTTTCGATATCAAGCTGGGATTTGGTGCACAGGATGCCGCGGCATCCAATCTTCTGAAACTTGCCCGGAAAGTGGATCAGAAGCGCATAGGAGCGCCTGGAGCACTGACGGTGATTACCGCCACCGGATTTGCCTTCAGGAGGAAGGATGGCGTCAATGTGGTGCCGATCGGTACGTTGACCGCCTGATCGGGGGACTCAACCCCATGCCGAGCCTGCTTGCCGCATGCAATCCGCCGGCTCCATCATGGCGCATGGGCAGACCGTAACGTGGACAGCAAAGACACGTTCCATTTCCAGGCGCCTGAACGGAGCCTGAACTTGACGTGAACGTGTTCAAACCGGGTTGATACAGAAAAACCCTCATCGGTTCCGCAGAGCAGCATCAGATCTGCTTCCGATTGAACAACCCGCCCGGCCATGCTACCATGATGTTGTATCTAAACGGTGACTTAACTGTACTGTCTGCACCTGGCCGTACCCTGACTCGAGGATTGTATGAAAAGACTGCTGTTTGTTATATTCTGTCTGGCCGTTTCCGCCGCCGTCTCGGGCGCCAACCTCCCGCTCATGAGGATATCGGTTGAGAACACTGCCGATCACACCCAGACGGAAGCTGTCCGCGCATTTGCCCGGACCCTGCAGGAGCGTACCGAGGGTAAACTTGATATAGAATTCTACCACTCCAGCTCCTACGTCCGCGACAGTGAAGCCGTTCGCGCCATGCTGATGGGAGAACTCGAGATGGCTGTTCCCGGGACTTGGCATATCAGCATGCTGGTACCCGAAGTTTCTCTCTTCCTCCTGCCTGTTTTCTACGGACGCGACGCGGACTCTGTCTACCGGCTCCTGGAGAGCCCGATAGGGAGCACGCTGACCAGAATCGTGGAGAACGACCTGTTCGTCATCATTCCGGGCAGCTGGATGGACCTCGGACATGTGCACCTCTTCAGCACGGATGCGCCGATCCAAAGATACGAAGACCTCATCGGCATGCCGATCAGGGTTGCCGGAGGGTACGGGAACGAGGCGAGAATAGCCGCCATGGGAGGGAAGCCGGCCATAATACCCTGGGCTGACCTTCCGGCAAGACTCGATCAGGGTGTGGTAACCGGAGTACTCACCAGTTATGAGACAGTCAGAAGCGCAGCACTGTGGGAACATGGCATAGCCTATGCCTTTGAGGATTCCCAGTACTTCGCCCAGTACATACCCATGATAGCCGAACACTTCTGGAACTCTCTCAGCAGGGAACTGCAGCAGATCATCACAGATGCCTGGGAGGAGGAAACCGAAAAAGCCAGAGCATCGGCTGCCCAAGCCCAGAGTGAAGCACGTGCTATCCTGATAGAAAAGGGGGTACTCATAACTGTCCCTGCAGCTGCCGAGACAGCCCGGATGCGGGAGAAACTCATGGAATCGCAGCCGGCTATAGCAGATTCTCTGGGAATACCGAAGAACCTTGTGGAATCTGTCAGTGACTTTTTTGGGGAAACAGCAGACCGATGAACAGACCCGGGATGTCGAGAGCCCGCATCCTCCAGCTGGTGGTGATCCTTCCGCTGGTCTTCAGTGCAGTCCTTCTCGCAGTCCTCTACCTCATGTCCAGTCAAGCCCGGAATCTCACCGAGGAGAACCTCCGCGATCATGCCCTCCTCCACAACAGCATCGTCTCTCACAATCTTGAGCATACCCTTGATTCACTCAGTTCAACCATCCTTATTATGCAGGAGCAGCATACCCACCCCCACTTCTCCGAGCAGGAGGATGAATTTTACACCCTGCTGAAGCGGTTTGCGCTGATTGAACCGGCGGTTGCGACGGCGTTCGTCATCGACAGCTCGGGAAACACCCTCTTTTCCACAAACCGTGCGGCAGAGCTTCCGGGTTCACTCACTGCCCGCTTCCTCAGCTCCCACCTCGAACGCGGACTGCAGAAGGAGATGTACCTGGACCCTGAGTCTGGAAACTTCTATATATCGGCATCCCTACAGGAACAGGACTATGACGATATCAAGGCAGCGGTCCTGGAGCTGAACTCCGACATATTCTTCAACTCCTTCGCCAATATTGAAACCCTCGATATGACAGCAGCCCTCTTTACCGACAGAAACGGTACGCTCATCAGCTCCTGGACCAAACCTCCAGCCCTCGGCTCAGCTGAGCTGGCGGAGGAAGCAGCCGCGTATGCCGAAGCAGTCCTCTATTCCGGAAAAATCGCAGACACCGGCGGCACGACCCTGCACGAGGAAGGCCGGTTCCTGCTCGCTGCTACCCACCTGTCAGCCTATCCCTATCTGGTCGGCATCGTCTACGACAAAGAGGGCCGTCTCTCCCCCATGAAGACCCTCTTCAATAAAAGTCTCCTCCTCTTCCTCCTTCTGGTTGCCGTACATATCGGCATAAGCGGATTTTTACGTACCCTGATCCTGTCGGGAGACACCGAGAGAAAACAGCTGCTGGACAGCCTTGATCAGCTCGTCAGAGAGCGTACCGAAGAGCTCAGGATTAAAACTGAGCGCTTGGAACAGGAAAACAACGCCCACAAACGGACCGAAGCCGCCCTGCGCACAAGTGAAGCTCAGTACCGCAGCATTGTGGACCACTCCCCCGATGCGATCTTCATCAACTTCAACGACAAGGTGGAGTTTGTCAATGAAGCGTGCCTCAGACTCTTTGCAGCTGAACGGGCAGAAGAACTCCTGGGCAGGAGCATCTATGCCTGCTTCCACCCCTCGACTCACCCGACCATCCGCAGCCGCATAGATTTCATGCGTAATGAAAATCGTTCCGTACCTCCGTTGAATCAAACCATACTCAGGCTGGACGGCAGGAACGTTGACGTGGAAGTTACCGCCGTTCCCTTTCCCTACCGGAACTCCCAGGCAATTCACGTCATTCTCCGCGACATCACGGAGCAGCGCAAACTCGAGGAACAGCTGCGGCAGGCCCAGAAAATGGAATCCATCGGCAGACTTGCCGGAGGGACAGCCCATGACTACAACAACATGCTCAGCGCTATCATCGGATACACGGAAATGGCGATGGAGTGCAGCGGCATGCCTGAAAGCGCCCGTGAAAATCTTGAGGAGGTGCTCAAAGCTGCTGACAGGTCGGCTGAACTGACCCGCCAGCTGCTCGCCTTTTCCCGCAGGCAGACCATCTCCCCGAAGGTCCTTGATCTCAACGGTACCCTGGCGGGACTGATCAAGATGCTGAAGCAGATCATTGGAGAGGATATCGACCTAGTCTGGCTGCCCTACCCGGACCAGATAAAAGTCTTTATGGACCCCTCCCAGCTCCATCAGGTACTCACGAACCTCTGCATCAACGCGCGCGACGCCATAGCGCAGGTCGGCAAGGTGACCATAGAGACTCAGATCGTTGACATTGATGAAGTGTACCGCAGATCCCACGCCGGCACGCCCGCCGGATTGTACGCAATGACGGCGGTAAGCGACAACGGCTGCGGCATGGACCGCAGCACGCTTGCACAGGTCTTTGAGCCCTTCTTCTCCCTCAAGGGGGAAAAAGGAACCGGGCTGGGACTCTCAACCGTATACGGCATCGTGAAGCAGAACAACGGTTTCGTCAATGTCTACAGCGAACCCGGCCAGGGAACGACGTTCAGAATATACCTGCCGGTCTACACGGGAACCGCAGAACCTGTTATCCCGCCCATGCGGGAAGCACCCCCGCTGCCCCAGGGAAAAGGGGAGACCGTACTCGTAGTCGAGGATGAAGAATCAATCAGAACGCTCACGGAATCCATGCTCAGACGCCTCGGCTACACACCCCTGAGCGCCGAATCGCCCCTCGCAGCCCTGGAACTTGCAGAGCAGGGTCATCCTCACATTGACCTGCTGATCACCGATGTCATCATGCCCCACATGAACGGAAGAGAACTTTCAGAAAAACTCACCGCTCGGTATCCTGGGCTGATCACTCTCTTCATTTCGGGGTACACGGCCAATGTCATCGCCCATCAGGGCATTCTGGATAAAGGAATCCATTTTTTAGCCAAGCCCTTTTCGATACAGGAATTGAGCCGGGAACTGTCGGGCCTGCTCAGCCGCTAGAGGGCACACAGCTGCCGCAAGGAGATTTATCATGACCCTAACCCCAGACACCGTAGCCTCTATGATCGACCATTCACTTCTGCACCCCGTACTCACCGACAGGGAGCTTGCCGAGGGCTGCCGCCTTGCAGCCCGGTACGGCTGCGCAACGGTGTGCATAAAACCCTACGCCGTTTCACTGGCTGTTTCCCTGCTGCAGAACTCCCCGGTCAAAGTCTGCACCGTGGTCGCCTTTCCCCACGGAAGCTCATCGGTCGACACCAAACTATTCGAGACGACCGTCGCTTTAGGCGATGGAGCGCAGGAAATCGATATGGTGATCAATATCGGTAAAGCGCTGGAGGGCGACTGGAAGTATACGGCGCATGAAATCGAAACTGTGTTCCGCAAGACCCGGGACAGCGGAGCCCTGCTGAAGGTTATCTTTGAAACCGATTACCTGCAGGATGCCGAGATTGGCAGATTGTGCGAAATATGCTCCGAAGTCGGAGTTGACTTCGTTAAAACCTCCACGGGATTCGGGTTCGTCAAAAACGCACAGGGCCTGTACTCGTACGCAGGGGCAACGGAGCACAATCTGCGCCTTATGCGTGCCGGCTGCACTGATTCTGTCCAGATCAAAGCAGCCGGGGGAGTACGGGACCTTGCAACCCTGCTCAGATTCCACAGCATCGGGGTCACCCGCTTCGGGGCAACCGCCACAGCTGCCATCATTGAGGAGGCAAAAAGAAACCTGCCGGCTACCTGATCTCAGCCCCGGGGATTCCCGGTAACGATAAACTCCCAGTTCACCCCGGTCTCCACAGTTATCCCCTCGGTGCTGATAAACTGCACCGCCTGCGGGAGAAACCGGACCTCTGCAGTCCTTGAGAAACCCTCGGGAATCCTGACAGCGCCCTCGATATAGTTAAGCCCCTGCCCGTCAAGCCCGCTGAGGCTGCGTACCGTGGGAAAACCCCCGCCGAGCCTGCCGTCCATCCTGACTGACTGCGCCTGCCCCTCAGCAAAATACCCGCAGACATCCTCCAGCCCCAGACACCGGTTTCGTCCCAGCCAGGGACTGAACTTCCTCCCGCCGTTGGAGATCCAGAACATGGTTGACGGCAGAACCGCGCTGTTTTTCAGGGAAAACCAGAGGTACCCCTCTGAAGGAACAGCAGCTGCAGTCCATGAAGGATAATCCGCCTGCTTCAGGGGAGCATCGTAGACGAGCAGCGTATCGGAAAACCCCCTCCTGTCCGGAAACAGGGTGCAGTCAGCCGTATCGGGATCCTTCCAGACTGTGGAGGTACGGGTAAGATCGCTCAGCTGCAGCCCTCCCTTGAGGGAACTGTAATCCTCCCCGTTTCTGCACAGGGGAACCTCAGGAGTGAATGCGGTATACCCCGGCGCCTTCGAAACTGCCATCGCGCGCTCCCGCTCGGGAAGGGCAAGTGTCGCGTGGTACCCGAGCGAAAAACTGCCCGAATACCCGGTGAGGATATGGCGGGTGTAGACATTATTCTCCCCCTCGACCAGGGTGATTCTCTTCTCCACCCTCCCCTGCGGTTCACCAGTCTCCATCTTCACCGTAAGGGTGTTCGATTTCCCGTCATCCGTACGTTCAGCGAAGGACCACTGCCGGGATGCTGTCTCCCCGTGTGTTACATACCGTACGCCCTGATGGGTCGACTCACCCCCGAACGGGAGACAGAAGAAGTTTCCCCGTATTACGCGGATTGCCGCATCTTCTATCGATGCATCTTCATACCAGGGGTTTATATAGTACGGCTGAAGGGGGGCATCGGTATCCCGGAAAAAGTAGACCGGGGCTGTATGTCCCCCAGTTTTTGTCAGAGAAAGCTCCACCTTCCCGGAAGAGATAACCCAGCACTCCTGCCCGTAATGCAGTTCCTCACGAAAACGCTCATCAGTTCGCTTCATACTCACCTCACCCTGCTCCCGCCGGGGTTACCAGCACCAGCTCACAGTCCCGTTCCAGGACGAACGAAACGGGAACCGCCGCCCCGTCTACCGCAGCAACGTAAACTTCCCGCATCGGAGCACCGACACTCCGTATGACCTCGGCGACCGTAGTTCCGGGCCTCACCTCGACGGTTGTCTCACCGGGAGAATCTTCGGCGGAAAACCGCCGGAGCGTCCCATAAAGCCGTACCCGTACCCGCATCATCCAACCGAATCAGACGAGGAAATTCAGATTCAGCTCGTAGAGCTTCGCCTCTGAGGGAACGCCCTCATCCGACCAGCCCATCATGCCGTAGTAGAGCTTCACCGCCCGTTCGAACTGCACCCGGTCAATGGCATGGCCCTTCAGCGTCCCGCCGCGAAGCGGTTCAAACATCCGCTGGGGAAGCATATCGTCAGCAGCGGTAAGTCCCTGTCGGAGGTTGAACATCCTTGCCATCGTCAGCCCTCTCTCGGCCGTCTTCATCAGGTCAAACAGACTCGTTCTCCACCCGGTTACGGCGTTGAGCAGATCAACGATCATATTCAGCGACATCGCCCGGAATTCGGGAACAGCGGTAAATATGCACAGGTCCAGGGTATCATGAAAACCCCAGATCTGCTGAAGGTAGAGAAACAGACGCACCTTGGCGGGACTCAGGTCCTCGGCAGGTACCGGATCGAGCAGGCCGACAGCGCTCAGATCCTCAAGATCAACCCAGCCGGCATCACTGGAGTACTCGCCCGGCTCGGTAAACCACGGATCGTGCGCAGCCTGCAGATGATCCGCTCCCGTCGGGGAGACTGCGTAGCCGAGTCCCACATTCCACTTCCCCCGCGGTTCGTGGGAGGCGAACTCCTGCCCCTTTACCTGCATGGCGTAGGCTATCGAACCTTTCTGAACCACTTCGGAGGCCCTGCGGCTTCCGAGTGAAAGGAGTTTTCCGAACCCCTCACGCTTAGCCGTCAGTTCGATGAGTGTAAGGTAGACAGCCGGGTCGTTCCATTTCAGTTCGATTCCGCCCGTATCCTCTTCGGTCAGGATGCCCCGCTGAAAACACTCAACTGCCCAGGCCAGGGTGCCGGCAGTTGAGATCGTATCGAGTCCGAGGGCGTTGCACAGCTCATTGCAGGCGCCGACAGCGATAATATTATCAACCCCGAGATTCGAACCGAACAGCCCGACCGTCTCATACTCAGGTCCGCCGTAGCGGGCAGTTACCCGGAAGGTGCCGTCGTCACCCTCAATGCTGCGCTTGCACCTGACGGCGCAGGCGAAACAGGTATGCCCGCCCCGGCCGATCGTCTCATTCATGTACTCGCCGCTGATCGTCTGTGCACCGGCAAAGCTTCCTTCCTGAAAGTTGTACGTAGGCAGCATACCCGCAACACTGAGCGGGACCACCCCCTTAGGCGTTCCGAGCTCCCGGTGGAGACTGAGCGCCGGATGGTCGGCAATTCCCGTATTGAACCAGTCGGCGATCTCTTTGATCTTCTCAGGATCGTGAACAGGTACCTGCCGGCTGCTGCCCTTCACTACCACAGCGCGCAGGTGTTTACTGCCCATGACTGCGCCAAGTCCGCCCCGGCCGTTAAAATGACGCAGCTCATTGGTGATGCAGGCGTAGGGAACCAGCTGCTCACCGGCCGGGCCGATCTGCAGCACGCGGGCCGATGTGCCGTGACGTTCTTTGAGAATATCCTGAACATCCCCGGTCGTTTTCCCCCAGAGGTCCTCTGCCGGGAGTATCCGGACATCATCATCCTCAACGGCAAGATACACCGGAACAGGTGAGCGGCCCTCGACAATTACCGCATCGTAACCGGCAAACTTCAGTTCCGCACCCCACCAGCCCCCGGCCTGGGAGTCGGCCAGTCCTCCGGTAAGCGGCGATACCGAGGCAACCGTGTGCCGCGCCTGCCCAGAGAAACGTACACCGCACATCGGTGATACGCTGAAGATAATCTTGTTTTCCGGACTCAGCGCATCGGTTTTTTCCGGCAGCTCTTTAAGCAGGTAGTAGAGCGCCAGGGCCTGTCCGCCGATAAACTGCCGGTAGATTGAATCCTCCGGATGTTCAGCGCTGCAGGTGCCCTCGGTGAGGTTGACCCTCAGAATTTTTTTGCGGTATCCGTAATACTCAGCACTCATAATCACATTCCTCCCGATAAATCAGCATACCTGTTCGTTACACGTAGACGCGGCAGGGTATGCCCTTGAGACTGCAGAAGACCTTCAGCTCTTCAACGATATTGCCGCGCACCATATGCAGGTGGTTTGAACCATAGTTCTGCATAAATTCAGGACCCGCAGGCATAGTGATATAAGCCTGGGGGAAAGAAGCCGTTGTCTCCCGCAGCAGCTGCGCCGATCTCTTCAGCACCTGCCCGAGCAGGATGAACATGGTATACTCACCCTCCTTGCGGATAAGCCGCGCCAGGGTAACCTCGCCCGGCTCAACCATCATCGGGTACCCGCAGCTGCCTGCCTTTCCGATCACGTGCGGGATAACCTCCAGGGAACCGAGCCCCGTCGGGTCATCCTCGCTGCGGTAGAAGTCAGCCGCGATTGCCCCGCAGTTGGCTAGAATCCAGGTATTGTCCTCGGGATTCAGCCAGCGCATATCAAGCAGAGCCGTCGCCCGCCCTCCGCTGAGCAGATGCATGATCTGCATGGTGAGCGCGCCGTCTGAGTCGGCTTCACAGGCGTGCACCACCGGCTGCTTCGCTCCCTCCATGTCGCAGCTGCTGTTGCAGAGCATGTGGGAGAGACACTGGGTCGTGTAGGTATCACACAGCTCGGGCTGGCACTTTACCCCGAGAAAATCGAGTCCCATCTCCTCTTTGATAATCCGGGTGGCAAGATAGCTGCGCACCTGTCTCCGCAGGGACTCATCGGTGAAGAAATCATTGTAGACAATCCGTTTCACCCGGCTTTTCAGCCACGCTGCATACGCTTCCACCTCTTCATCGGGCACCTTCTGCGCATAGTCAACGATCATGAGCTGATCGATATGCTCCGTATCGACGCCGAAAAGACGCTGCCACTGAGCCGGATCGGCAACAGCGGTAATCATGCCGAGGCTTCTGCCCCCTATCTGGCCGTATATCTGGCCCCGCAGCTCCCTGGCTGCGTAAGCAGCCCTGATACTGTAAATCAGCTGTTTCTTATCCTGCGGATCACGGTGGTTAAATATCCTCATATGGCTGATGCCGATCTGGTCAAGCGCCCCTGCGGCCCCGAAGATCCCGACCATGCTGGAGGTCTCTTTGAGACTGTTGCCCAGCAGCAGGACCGGCACGCCGCTGAAGAGCTGGGCGGTCCTGACGCTCAGGACCGGGTCGGACCATACCGGGATGTGAATGATCAGCAGGTGCGGATCCCAGGCGGCAATGGAGCGCAGCTGCTCCAGGCTCTCCCTGAAATCGATAACCGCATCGGAAAAAATGACCTCACACTCCTGGGAAAGCCACTGCAGATCTTTCAGCTCATTCTGGAAAAAGGGATCCCGCAGGCCTCTGAACCGTTCCCTCGTTTCATGGACCGATACTACTGCTGTCCGGGGTAACTGCGCCTTCACATCAAGCCTTCCTTGTAATTCTACGATTTGTAATCCCGGCTGTTAATGTAGACCGCTATCAGGATAATGATGCCCTTAACAGCCGGTTTGAGCATCGGCGATACACCTATGAGATTCAGGATATTGTTCAGTACTCCGATAATCAGGACGCCGAGAAACGTACCGAGCACGCTGCCCATACCTCCGGAGAGGCTTGCCCCCCCGATGACAACTGCAGCTATGGAGTCCATAAGATAGGCGTCCCCTGCTCCCGGGGACCCTTCCGATACCCGGGCAACAGCAAGAAAACCTCCAAGCGCCGCGAAGAGACCCGAAAGCATAAACACCGATATGCCGACCAGTTTCGTCGGAATGCCGGAAAAGAGGGCTGTTTTTCGGCTGCCGCCGTAGGCAAAGAGGTAGCGCCCGAAGGAAGTCTTCATGAGAACGTATGCAAGCAGCAGGGATGTTCCCCAGACCCAGGCAGGAGCGGGAATGCCGAAGAGGGTTGCGCTGTTGAAGCCTGCAAGCGGCGGGGTGAGCTCACCTCCCCCAAAACCCCGGTAGAGGGCCGAACCGCCGCTGATGACCTGACTCAGTGAGAAGATGAACAGCATGGAGCCCAGGGTGACGACGAACGGAGGGAGGTTTCTCAACGTCACAAGAGCCCCGTTGACAAATCCTGCGGCGCTGACGAGCAGGATGGTCAGTATCAGGGCAGGACCGAACCCGAGGTCCTGAAAGCCCACGATCAGGATAGTGCTCAGCCCGGTCAGTGAACCGATGCTCAAGTCGATGCCTCCGGAGAGGATGACGAAAAGCTGACCAAGCACCACCACACCCAGGATGGCATTCTGGAACATGAGGTTGCGGAAGTTGGCCGCTGAAAAGAACGACTCTCCCGATATGACGGCCGCAATAAGGACCAGCAGCAGCGTCAGGACCAATGTGGTCAGCTTTTTTCTGCTGTCGGTCTTGCGGGGAATATATTTCGCGTACCATGCGGATTCTTTCATATCATGATCCCCTAATCGTTTCTTGCCGTCTGAATCTCCTTGACGGCTATCGCGGCAATTACTATCAGGCCCTTGAGCATCCCCTGGACAAAGGGGGAGATTCCCGAAAGGTTGAGAATACTGTTGATCACGCCGAAGACGAGAACACCGGCGGCAAGGCCCCCGATTTTCCCGGTTCCGCCGGATAGACTTGCCCCCCCGACCACCACGGCGGCTATGCTCTCCAGCTCATACCCGCTGCCGCCTATCGGCGAACCTGACCCGAGACGGGCCGTCCAGATTATGCCGCCGAGAGCGGTTACCATCGATGAGGCAACATAGACTGCCAGCTTGACCCGCTGAACGCGGATTCCAGCCAGCCGGGAGTTCTCCTCGCTGCTGCCGACGGCAAACACATGCATTCCCGACGGTCTGCGGTAGAGCACATATGCTGCAGCGAGGCAAGCCGCGACCCAGATATATGCTGATATCGGAATGCCGATAATCTTGATCTCGCCGAACCGGAGAAACAGTTCGTTCTTCACCGGCACCGGGCGTGAGTTGGCTATCTGCAGCGCGAGACCGCGGGCTATACCCATGGAACCGAGGGTTACCAGAAACGGCGGCATGTTCGTCCTGCTGACAAGCAGTCCGTTGAGCAGGCCGACAGCCGCTCCCATGAGAATACCGGCGGCTGCCCCCGCCAGCAGTCCCCAGTCGGCGATAACCGTCGCCGTGGTTATCGATGAGAGAGCGACCAGAGCCCCCTGTGAGAGATCAATCCCTCCGGTGAGAATCACCAGGAACTGCCCTAACGCCAACAGCCCGATTATGGAGTACTGGTAGAAGATCGCTGAGAGATTGGCCTCCGAGACGAACCACCGGACTCTCAGTACTCCGTAAAGAATGAGAAGCAGGAGCACAATGAGGGTACTCTGCCCGGAGACGAATGTCTTCAGCTTCGCTTTCGTGTTCATACCGCTCCCTCCGGAACATTCAGAGCCAGTTTCATGATCTTCTCCTCGGTAGCTTCGCTGTGGGTGAACTCACCTGCCACCCTGCCTCGGGCCATGACGTAGACCCTGTCGGACTGGGAGAGAATCTCGGTAAGATCAGAGGAGATCATCAGCATGGCCTTCCCCTGCTTCCTCAGCTGCTGCATCTGGAGATACATCTCCTTTCTCGCTCCCACATCGACCCCTCTCGTCGGTTCATCAAGAATCATGATGTCGCAGCCGGTGACGAGCAGCTTTGCAAGCACGACCTTCTGCTGATTCCCTCCGGAGAGGTAGCGAATTTCGGAATCGATGTGGGGATACTTGACCGAGAGCGAAGCCAGTATACCCCGCAGCCGCTTTGAGATGGTCCGCCAGGGGATATACCCGGCACGGGAATCGGTAACAATAGCGCAGAGCGCACCGTTTTCCTCCACGCTCCGGTTCAGGACGAGTCCCTCTTCCTTGCGGTTTTCCGGGAGCATCCCGACTTTGCTCTTCAAGGCCTTCTTGGGAGATGTAAATCTGCGGGGGTTACCGTTGATATAGACAGTTCCGGACTGAATTTTCTGGAGTCCGAGAAGAGCCTGGGCAATCTCGGTCCTTCCCGATCCGACAAGCCCGGCTATGCCGACTATTTCACCTCTGCGGACGGTGATGTTGATATCGCTGAAGAGCCCG
>CAYSRK010000082.1:0-8237 GCA_964433385.1 uncultured Spirochaetales bacterium | reverse complement strand
GCGAACGTATCACGGGATGGATAGGTTTGTCAATCCGAAGTGCCGGTCCGGCTTTAACATATTCATCATTTATGGTAGTATCGACGCGGTGCGACCTTTACGTCACTCCGATATACACAGGAAGGAAAGTCTATGCCTGAGCGTATGATACGAAATATCGGCATCATGGCCCATATTGATGCCGGAAAAACAACTACAACAGAACGGATTCTCTTCTATACCGGCGAGAACCACCGCCTCGGTGAGGTCGACAACGGCGAAGCTACGATGGACTGGATGGAGCAGGAGCAGGACCGCGGGATCACAATCACCTCGGCAGCAACCACCTGCTACTGGAAGGGAACGCAGATCAACATCATCGATACCCCCGGTCATGTCGATTTTACCGCTGAGGTGGAGCGTTCCCTCCGAGTCCTCGACGGAGCTGTCGCCGTATTCTGCGCAGTCGGCGGGGTCGAGCCGCAGTCCGAAACCGTCTGGCACCAGGCTGACACGTACAAAATTCCCCGGATCGCCTTCATCAACAAAATGGACCGCCTCGGCGCGGATTTTTACAGCGTACTCGAGGAGATGGGGAAGAAGCTCCACGCCCGTCCGCTGCCGCTGTTTATTCCTCACGGAGCCGAGTCGAACTTCTCCGGGATCATCGACATCATCAGACAGGAGAAGATTGAATTCGAGCCGACCTCCTTCGGCAGTACGATGAACAGGCTCCCGATACCTGAAGAGATGCGTGAAAAGGCGGAGTACTGGCACAACCGGATGGTCGACCTGCTCTCCAATTACTCCGACGAGATTATGGAACATTATCTTAACGGTGATGAGATTCCCGAGACGCTCATCAGGCAGACAGTGAAAAAAGCGGCCATCGAGCAGAAGTGCGTGCCCGTATTCACCGGAGCATCGCTTAAGAATATCGGGGTCCAGACACTGCTTGACGGGATTGTCGACTACCTTCCCTCCCCCGATCAGACGCCACCCATGCGGGGAATTACCGTTAAGAACGAGCATCCGGTTGAAGTAAGGCACCAGCCCGACGGTCAGCCGCTCGCCCTCGTATTCAAGATACAGCACGACCGGGAAAGCGGCCCGCTCTGCTTCTTCCGGGTGTACTCCGGTTCGATCAGAAAAGGAACTGCTGTTTTCAACATTACAAAAAGAAAGCGTGAACGCGTCAATCGGCTGTTCCGCATGCACGCGAACAGAACCGAGGTTCTCGATACCATTGAGGCTGGCGATATCGGAGCTGCAGTGGGACTGAAGTTTGCGCAGACTGGCGATACCATCGGCTCGGAGGGCCATCAGATTCTGCTGGAGAGCATGAAATTTCCTGAGCCGGTCATTTCGGTTGCCATAGAGCCGAAAACTCTCTCCGATCAGGACAAGCTGAAAAAGGCTCTTGAAATACTGACAAGGGAGGACCCGACGTTCATCTACAAGGAGAATGCTGATACCGGGCAGCTGATTATATCGGGAATGGGCGAGCTCCATATTGATGTGCTCGTGACCCGGATTACCAAGGAGATGAAGGTTGAGGCTCGTATCGGCAATCCTCAGGTCACCTACCGTGAATCGATAAGCACGGAACAGACCCATACGGAGAGCTACTACCGCATTCTCGCATCAAAGGAGAACAGGGCGCAGATCACTATCCGGGTTTCCCCCCTCCCCACCGGCAGCGGAACCCGTTTTCTCTCAAAAGTTTCCGAGAAGGCGCTGCCCCGGGAGTTTCAGGAGGCTGTCGAGCGGGGAGTGCAGAACGCCTTCCAGACGGGCATCCGCTACGGCTACCCAGTCTATGATATCCAGGTTGAACTGCTTGAAGCCGTCTACAGTGAGCTTACTGCAACGGTCTTCGCCTTTGAGGCCGCCGCCGCCCTCGGCTTCGACAATGCCTGCCGCAAGGCTGATCCTATTCTCCTTGAACCGATCATGAAGGTTGACATCATGTGTCCCAAGGCGAACATCGGTGAGGTGATGAGCCACCTCGCCATGAAAAACGGTGTAGTCGAGAGCCTTGAAAGCAAAACCGTACTTGATCATATTACAGCGAAAATCCCCCTGGTAAACATGTTCGGATACTCCACTGCCCTGCGCAGTATGACCCAGGGACGCGGAACCTTCGCCATGGAATTCTCCCATTTTTCCCGGAAGGAGGGTGAACTGTAGACCGGCTCCCTGTTCGGCTTGAGCGGCACAGGTCATATGATAATGCAGTTGACAGATTACCCAACCCGTTCTACATTGTTTTAATGCTTCGATCTGCCCTCTTCCCGCTTGCGGCGGGGGCATATCAATAATCACGGTTGAGATCATGCTACTATTCACTACTCATGATACTCACTGAAAATACATGGAGGATGTATGAGTGTAACCAGCGCTGATATCAGAAATGTCGCAATAGTGGGACATAACGGCACTGGGAAAACCTCCCTGTTGGAACATATGCTTTCAAACAGCGGAGTGATTTCCCGGGCGGAGGCGGTATCCACCGGCAAGACAGTGAGCGACTATACCGACGAGGAGATAGAAAAGGGTATTTCAATCCATGCCGCACTCGCCAGTTTCGAATGGAAAGAGAAAACGATGAACTTTATCGATACTCCGGGCACTGCCGACTTTGTCGGTGAGGTGGTTTCGGCGTTCAGAGCCTCAGAATCAGCCCTGATGCTTATTGATGCCCGTTCCGGAGTTCAGATCGAAACAATTAAACTCTGGAGAAGGCTCAACAGCCGTAACATGCCGAGGATTGTCTTCATCAACAAGATGGACCAGGACCGTGCTGATTTCCCGGCTGCCTTTTCCGATATCAGCGAACGTTTCAGCAAACCCTGCGTTCCCGTCTCCATACCGATCGGCTCAGGAGCCGATTACCGGGGCATCGTCAACCTGATAGAAAATGTCGCCTACCTTCGCGATACTGAAGGCTCCTCCCCCATTCCCGATGATATGCGTGAGCAGGTTGAAGAATACAGACTCTCTCTCATTGAATCGGCGGCTGAAGGTAAGGACAGCCTCATGGAGAAGTACTTCGAAGAGGGTACGCTCACCTCCGACGAAATTCGGGAGGGGCTGGTCATCGGACTGAAGGAGAACCGGATCATTCCGATTCTCTGCGGCAGCGCGGAAACGGATACCGGAATCGTATCCCTGCTGAACTTTATCGCCTTCGCTGCGCCGTCACCGGTCTCGAAAGTAGAAAAGGCCCTTCAGGATGACCAGGAGATTGATATCCCCGTCTCGGAAGAGGGTCCGACATCGCTGTTCTCCTTCAAGACAACCATTGACCAGTTTTCCGGCAAGCTCTCCTTTGTCAAGGTAGTTACCGGCAGGATTACTGCCGACAGCGAGCTCCACAACCCTCAGGTTGGCCGGAAAGAAAAACCCGGTAAGCTCTACCGTGCTGTGGGCAAGAAGCTTCTGGATATCAAGGAGCTGTGTGCCGGCGATATCGGCATCATAGCAAAATCGCCGAGCCTCGGAACCAACGTCACGCTCACCTCCCCTGAACTCTCCTACACATTCGCTCCGCTGGCCCTTCCGCACCCGATACATACGTTATCGATCGCCGCGACGGACAAGAAGTCGGAGGATAAGATGAATGAAGCCCTCCACCGCGTTATGGAGGAGGATTTGACATTCCAGGTCAGCTTCAACCCTGAAACCAAACAGAACGTAGTCTCCGGCATGGGTGAGCTTCATATCAACATGATCCTTGACCGGATCAAGGAGAAGCAGAAGATAGACATCCAGACCAGGATGCCGCGCATTGCCTATCGTGAGACCATCACCAAGCCGGCCGGCGCCGAGTATACCCATAAAAAACAGTCCGGCGGACACGGTCAGTTCGGACGGGTAATCATTGAGATCAAACCCCTGGAACGGGGAGAGTTTTTCTCGTTCGAGAACGTCATCAAGGGAGGATCGGTCTCCAAAGGGTACATGCCCGGCATCGAAAAGGGACTGCTTGAGGCTATGGGAGAAGGGTATCTCGCCGGATACCCGCTTGTGGATATCGGCGTACAGGTGGTTGACGGAAAAGAGCACCCTGTAGACAGCTCTGAAATGGCATTCAAGCTTGCCGCCAAAGGTGCGCTCAAGGCCTCCATTGAGAAGGCGAACGTTGTGCTGCTCGAACCGATTATGAAGCTCAACGTCTTCATTGAAGACCAGTATCTCGGAGATATCCTTTCCGACCTGAGCGGCAAACGGGGCCGCGTGCTCGGGCAGGAAGATATCGGCGGCGGGCTTACGCTCGTTCAGGCCGAGGTTCCCCAGGGCGAGATGCTGCGGTACGCCATCGATCTGAAATCGATCACCTCGGGTACCGGATCTTTTGAACTCGAGTTTGACCACTACGAGATTGCGACCGGAAAAGTTGTTGAAGATGTCATCAAGCAGGCAAAAGAGGAACAGGAGTAGCCGAGAACTTCACACCGTTCTGACCGATACGGTCCCGCTGCGTGCGGGACCGTTTTTTGGATTCAGCCGGCCGTTGTCAGCCATATTTCGCTGATGATGTGCTGTTTGGCGATCCCCTTCATCTCGAACTTGGTCTTTGGACGCCAGGGGACGGGTTCGCAGGTACCGTTGGGCGAAGGATTCTTCAGGGAAGGGACCTTTTTCGCCTCTTCTATGACCCACTCAGCATACGGACTCCAGTCGGTCACACAGTAAATGTAGCCTCCGGGGACAAGCTTGCGTGACAGCAGCTCGAGAAACGGTGCTGAGAGCAGCCGGCGCTTATGATGCTTCTTCTTCGGCCACGGATCGGGAAAGAATACATGAAACCCGGAAGTTGAAGCGTCAGGCAGCATTTCCCGCACCACATCCTCAGCATTGAACCTGATGATGCGGATGTTCTTCAGATCCCGCCGGGCAATCTCATGCAGCAGGCGACCGATACCGGCGAGAAAGACCTCTATGCCTAGATAATTGGTATCGGGAGATGCTGCTGCTATCTCGGCAGTGGACAATCCCATACCGAATCCGATCTCCACGACCGTGGGATTATCGTTACCGAACAGGTCAGCGCAGCTCAGCGGCTGCCGGGAGAATTCCACGGTATAACGCGGTCCGTAGGCCTCAAGAGCCCGCTGCTGCAGCGCGGTGAGCCGTCCTCCCCGCAGTACGAAACTCCGGACAGCGCGGGTTCCCTCTTCAAGAGTTACCCGTGAACTGAATCCATGCACATTTCTCTCCTTAGAGCAGACGCTGGAGCTTTTCAAGAATGAACAGGCTTTTATCCTTCAGTGAGACCGCATCTGTTTTCAGCATAACCACATGGGGTTTTTTCGGATCAATGGATACCGCTCCCCGGCTCTCCCTGATCATATCAACAAGCCGGTCAACAGAAATACCGGCAACTTTTGAAAATTCTGCCCTGACTACACCCTTTGACTCCCTCAGATGGTAAATTTCGAGCTTTCGACAGAGCACCTTCAGCTGCGCAATGTAGAGCAGGCTCTGCACGTCAGCGGGAATCGGACCGAATCGGTCCTCCAGCTCCGAGGTCAGCTGCTGAATCTGAATCTCCTGCGTGACACTTGCTATTTTACGGTAGATCTCGAACTTCGTTCCTGCATCTTCAATATAAAAATCGGGAATATAACCGGAATAATCCAGGTCGAGATAGACATCCCGCTGAACATTCTCCTCTGTATTCGAAAGCCTGCTGATCTCCTCATCCAGAATACGCAGATACATATCGAGTCCTACCGCATGCATCTGCCCGCTCTGCTCACGCCCGAGCAGATTCCCCGTGCCCCGCATCTCCATATCCTTCATGGCTATTTTAAATCCCGAGCCGAGCTCGGTATGTTCCGAGAGAATCTTCAGCCGTTTCATGGCAATCTCTGAAAGTGACTTACGGTTCGGATAGAGCAAATAAGCGTAAGCTTCCCTGTCGGAGCGGCCCACACGGCCGCGGAGCTGGTAGAGCTGGCTTACGCCGTAACGGTCCGCCCTGTCGATGATCATCGTATTGACATTGGGAATATCGATACCGTTTTCAATGATGGTAGTTGCTGCGAGCACCTGAAAACCGTTATGGACAAAGAGCCGCATCTTATCCTCAAGCAACTCGGGATCCATCTGCCCGTGGGCAAAATCGATTGAAGCCTCGGGAACGAGCTCAGCAAGGCTCGTGACCACCTTGTCGAGGGTCTCAATCCTGTTGTGCAGATAGAAAACCTGCCCTCCCCGTTCAATCTCCCGCAGCACAGCCTCCCTGACAAGTTTGTCATCGTACTCTCCGATAACCGTCTTCACCGCCCGCCGCTCTATAGGCGGTGTTGCCAGAAGCGACATATCCCTGATCTTCAGCAGCGACATGTACAGCGTTCTCGGAATAGGCGTTGCCGAGAGAGCGAGACTGTCAACCGAGGTCTTCAGCTCCTTGATCCGTTCCTTGTCCTTGACGCCGAAACGCTGCTCCTCATCTATTATGAGCAGACCGAGGTCCTTGAACACAATATCTTTCTGGATGATACGGTGAGTTCCTATCAGAATATCGATTTCGCCGGCTTCGAGGGCTTTCTTAATCCTCCGCTGCTCCTTCGGCTCAACCAGCCGTGAAAGCATTTTCACCCGCAGGGGAAACGGCTGGATCCGCTCCACCACAGTATCGTAGTGCTGTTCGGCAAGAATGGTAGTCGGCGCAAGAAACGCTGCCTGCTTTCCCGACATAACCGCCTTGAAGGCGGCCCTCACGGCGAGCTCAGTCTTGCCGTAGCCGACATCACCGCAGATCAGCCTGTCCATAACGACAGGCTGCTCCATATCCGCCTTAATATCCTGCATGCAGGTTATCTGGTCATCGGTCTCATCGTAAGGAAACATTGCCTCAAACTGCAGCTGCCAGTCGGTATCCTTTGCCATGGCCGTACCCACCGCCTGACGGCGACGGGCATAGAGGGTTATCAGACGGGCTGCCAGGTCCTCGGCATTTTTCCGCGCTTTCCGCTTCTTGGTCTCCCAGGAGGTGCCGCCGATAGTATCGAGCCGGGGCGCGCTGCCGTCCCTTCCAATGAAGCGCTGCACCAGGTTGGCCTGCTCAATAGGGATGAAAACCTGCTCCTGCCCGGCATATTCTATCTGTATGTAGTCCCGCACCTTCCCGGCAGCCTTGATCCGGTCAATCTTGCGGAAAATGCCGATACCGTAATTGATGTGAACAACGAAGTCCCCCGGTTCAAGATCGACAAACGTATCAAGCGGAGAAACCGAAGCATGGTGGACCGTTTTTACGCTCTTTCTTCTCCGGCCGAATATTTCGTGTTCACAGATGACGATCAGACGCTCCTCCGCCAGGGAGAAACCTTCGGAAATATCGCTTGGAATCAGCGTGATCTCATCATCCTTGAGAATCATATCCAGCCGCTGCTTCTGCGCCTCATCGCCTGCAAAGATGACAACCCGGTAGGAACTGCTCTTAAGCGCCTCAATTTCATCCCGGAAGTAGGTCAGGTTGCCGAAGTAGGAGCGGGGACCGATGATCGGCAGGGTGTATGCTGTACTGTGCTGCCCCCTGATGTCGTCAATAATGAGGGTCCTTCGGTGTCCTTCGGCATACTCGCGGAAGTCAAACAGCATCTGATCCGGTTTCGGGACGTTCCGGTCGGCCAGATACGCCTCCCTGAAAAGCTTCTGCGCCTCAAGCCGGAAGGATTCGAAGGTGGCGCCCAGCCGCTGGTCACCGAAGAGAATCAGCAGGTCATCCTCGGCAATGAAGCTGTCAATATGAGCGGTCCCGGTACCGTCACAATCACGCCAGTCGGTAAGGGTGAAAGCATAGGACGAAGCGGAGCTGAAGGTCTCCTGCCCAAGCGGGTCGTACAGACTGATTTTCTCCACAGACTCCCATGCGATATAGAACCGCACAGGATACTCAGCCTCGTAAGGAAAGATGTCGATAACCTCGCCCCGAATGGAAAACTCCCCCGGCATCGTTGTCGCCGGCACCCTGAGATAATCATTATCGGCAAGCAGCTGCGACAGCGCGACGGTATCAATCCTGTCCCCCGTCGATACCGTCACCCGGGCAGCGTTCACCCGCTCAGGTGAAGGCATTGCCGTGGTGAAAGCCCGAAGCGAACAGACGCGGACCCCGGAGGAAGTGCGGAGTATTTCGTTGAGGACCTGCAGCCTCCGGTAGAATCCCTCTCCGGCTGCCGGTTTTGCATAGAGGCTCAGTCCGTCCGGTTCCAGACGGGATACCGCACAGGAGAGCGCATGCA
>CAYSRK010000081.1:0-4821 GCA_964433385.1 uncultured Spirochaetales bacterium | reverse complement strand
TTGCGCCCGAGCGGAGGACTGCCCTGATGAAGCAGGCCTCCTGGGTCGGCATTGTGGTCAATGCAGCCCTGTCGGCGGCAAAGATTATCTTCGGTTTTCTCGCCCATTCCTACGCCCTCATCGGGGACGGTATTGATTCAGCCTCGGATGTTTTCACCTCATTCGTCACCCTGATTACCGCTGATATCGCCGCCCGGCCGCCAGACCGGGAGCATCCCTACGGCCACGGAAGGGCGGAGACGATTGCAACGAAGCTGATTTCGTTCGTCATATTCTTTGCCGGAGCTCAGCTGGGTGTAGCCGCATTCAAACGGATACTTTCCCCAGAGGAACTGCAGCTGCCGGAATTTCCCGCCCTGGTGATTACCATCATCTCGATTGCGGCAAAACTTCTGCTGAGCATCTACAAGAGAAGGCTCGGGAAAAGAATACACAGTTCGCTGCTTGAGGCGGATGCCAGGAATATGAGAAACGACGTTCTGATCTCCCTGAGCGTCCTGATCGGGATTGTCTTCACCGTCATTCTGGAAATGCCGGTGATAGATTCAGCCGCAGCTCTCTTGGTGAGCATCTGGATTATTAAGACTGCTCTGGGTATATTCCGGGAAACGAGCAGGGAGCTGATGGACGGAGTCGATGATCCGGACCTCTACCGGAGAGTCTTTGAGGCGGCAAACTCTGTGGAAGGTGCGGGTAATCCGCACAAAACCCGGATCCGCAAGTTGAATAATGTGTATATTATTGATATGGATATTGAGGTTGACGGCCGGCTGACGGTCGTGCAGGGACATGGAATTGCTATGAAGGTTGAGGATGCGGTGAAGACCCAAGTCCCCGATATTTATGATGTTCAGGTGCACGTGGAGCCGGTCGGCAATAAAGAGATACGTGAAATCTACGGATTGAACGAACGCAGTATCGACGAATAGGAGCTTGATAAGATGACAGAAGCGCTGCAGAAACATGCGAAATTCACCAGGCGGAAGGGCCCGGTGGTGCTGGTGATAATGGACGGGGTCGGATTCGGGGCTTATGCGGAGGGCGATGCCGTTGCCGCGGCCTGTACCGGCACCCTCGACGAGCTCTACCGCACCTGTCCGTGGACGAAGCTCAAAGCCCATGGAACGGCAGTCGGGCTGCCCTCTGACGATGATATGGGAAACAGCGAAGTGGGTCACAATGCTATCGGATGCGGCCGGGTGTTCGCCCAGGGGGCGAAGCTGGTGAACGCATCCCTGCAGAGCAAGGCGGTCTTTGCCGGAGAAGTCTGGAAAAAGCTGATCAATCAGGTCAGGAAGACCGGCGGGTCGCTGCACTTCATCGGTCTGGTATCGGATGGAAACGTCCACTCAAATATTGCCCATCTGAAGGAGATGGTTGAGCAGGCGAAGGAGGAGGGAGCGACGAAGGTGAGAATTCACGCGCTGCTCGACGGTCGGGATGTCGGTGAAACCTCCGCTCTGGAGTACATTGATCCCCTTCAGGAGTTTCTTGACGGGCTCAGCGATGAACGGTTCGATGCCCGTATTGCCTCAGGCGGGGGGAGAATGGTCATAACCATGGACCGCTACAACGCCGACTGGAGCATGGTCAGGAGAGGGTGGGAGACCCATGTCTTAGCCGAGGGGCGCCATTTCTCCTCTGCGCATGAGGCGGTGGTGACGCTGCGCGCCGAGACCGGGGCTATTGATCAGGACCTTCCTCCCTTCGTTATCGCCGACGGCAGCGGGAATCCGGTAGGACCGGTACTGGACGGGGACAGCGTGATCCTCTTCAACTTCCGGGGCGACCGGGCGCTTGAGATAACCAAGGCCTTCGAGGCCGAAGAGCTGAAGGAATTTGACCGCCGGAGGGTTCCCTCAGTCGAGTATGCCGGCATGATGGAGTACGACGGAGACCTGCACGTTCCGAAACAGTATCTGGTCAGCCCCCCGGCGATCAGCAGGACACTTGCAGAGTACCTCTGCGCAAGCGGAGTAACGCAGTTTTCCATCAGTGAGACTCAGAAATACGGGCACGTCACCTACTTTTTCAACGGCAACAGGACGGGAAAGTTCGATGAACAGCTGGAGGAGTACGTTGAGATCACCTCCGACATTCTCCCCTTTGAGCAGCGTCCCTGGATGAAGTGTGCGGAGATTACCGATCGAGTTCTGAAGGAGATAGCGGAAAACCGGTACGATTTCATCAAGCTCAATTATCCCAACGGCGATATGGTCGGGCATACCGGCAACTATCAGGCGGTTCTCTGTGCCGTTGAGGCTTTGGACCTGCAGCTCGGACGGTTGTACAAGGCGGTGAAGAATGCCGGGGGGGTGATGATTGTCAGTGCCGATCACGGCAATTCTGACGATATGTACGAGCATGACAAGAACGGCAAGGTGAAAATGAAGGAGAACGGGACTCCGCAGGCCAAGACAGCACACTCGCTCAATCCGGTACCCTGCATCATCTTCGATCCGGGTTACCAGGGCGAGTACCGCAGGGAGCTGAAAAGCGGACTGGGAATCAGTTCCCTTGCTGCTCTGTGCATGGAGCTGCTGGGGTTTCAGCCGCCTGAGGACTATGACCCGAGCGTGCTGGATTTCAGTTAGCGATTATCACGGCGCCTGATAGTTCGGTTTTTCTGATAGCCTCAGCCGCCCTTGATAATTCCATACGCCGGGAGTACGATACAGGTATGAGCACTGCGCTTGATTATGAAGTTCCTGCCATCGGAAAGGAGCTGCGGAAGGAGGTCGTCCGTAAGGGGCTGCACCTCCTCATCGCGGCTCTGCCGCTCATAGCGGTGTATTCTTATACTGCTGCCTACACGCTCCTCATTGTCGGTTCAGGCGTCTACACGCTGGCGGAGGTCACCCGGCTCATCTGGAACGGCAGCCGAAGCTTTCTTCCCTACAACATCATCAGGACCACCTCTATCTACGTATCGCGGCCGGGGGAGGCGAACGGGTTCATTATTGCTCCTCTGACGCTGGCTGCCGGAGCGGGACTGACCATGCTGATCTTTCCCCCTGAGGCTATGCGGGCAGGGATACTCGCGCTCGCATTCGGTGATACCTTCGCCGCTCTGGCGGGGAAGGTGTTCAGCCTGAGGAGCCGGAAGGAAAGAAAGGGAAAAAGCGCCGCAGGGACTGCAGCCTGTTTTATCGTGTCCGCCTTCTGCATCTGGCTGGTGACAAAAGATCTCGCAATCGCCGCCGCTGCCGGTGCGGTCGCAGCTTTTGCTGAGAATGTCACCCCCCGCGAACTCGACAACATGGCTGTTCCGCTTGCAGCTGCAGCTGTTGTCTATCTGATGCTGTAAGTCTAGTTCCACAGATTGATAGTATAGAGCCGCCTTGAGTAGAAGATCAGACTTGCCGTGTAGAGTACTGCGCCGAAGAGGGCGCTTATCGGGGCGGGAGAAGCAAGAAAGAGCTCAAGTCCGATAAAAACCCCTGCAAGCCCCGCTGCCGGCAGGAGATACTGGCGGTTGTTGTTCCTTCTTGCTGCAGCGACAAAGTTCATCGCAGCCAGCGCCTCGGCAACGCGTGCGCCAAGGATAATCATTCCGGTGAAGGAGTGTATTGATGCCCTGTGGGGCAGTATCCCCCCGGCAGGAAGCACCGCGAGCGAGCTGAGCGTCAAAGCGGCGATAACAGCAGTAAGTATGAGCGTATTCTGACGCAGCTGCGGGAGCCCGTTCGAGAAAAGCCCGGCAAATAAGAAGAGAATTATCGCAAACAGATAGAAAAACAGAACAATCCGAGCCAGCATTTCCGCCCCGACGGGCAGGTATGAAACCCCGGAAGCAGGAAGCAGGGGATACCTCAACGCTGCTGCGCTGAGAGAAAAGGTTGAAAGAAGCAGGAGGTGGATCTCCACGGAGGTAGTCTTTCTGTACATGAAAAACAGTGCGGCTCCGGAGAGCAGTGAAAGGGCAGCAAAGACCAGATGGGCGGTCCAGGCAGAGAGAAATGCAGCTGCCTGCGACGCTGATGCGGTGCCGAAGAACCGGTTCCAGCCGGCAAGAAGCGCTGCGGAGAGAAGTGAAACGATAAAAAGCAGTGCGGCCGCAGTTTTTACGGTACTGTTCATTGTCTTGTATCATACAGCTTTTCCGGGTGATGGAAAAGTCCGGCTATCCCGTTCTGCAGCGGGCGGAATCCTGTTATTGCGGAAATACCGGCGATGTATTGCCTAAAGGGCACCTATGCGATAGGATGTTGCGAATTTTCATCATGATACGAGGATGTGCGAACATGAAGATGAAGACTGTGCTGTCCGTACTGCTGCTGTTTTCGCTCCTTCCGGCGCTCTCTGCAGGAGATCGGGCGGAGTGGACCGGTATCGGTTTCTGCCCGGATCATGCCGGGTTTCTTTCTGTGCAGCACGGACTTGATGCTGAAGATCTGCAGTACTACGTACACCTCTCATGTCACAGCCTCACTGAGGGAAGAACGCTGCAGGAGTATGCGTGCAGCATCGCCTATCCAGTCCATGAGCTGGCCGGGATGCCGTTTTCACAACTGCTGCAGAACGGGCTACAACGGTGCCTCAGCCGCATGGATGCTGCAGATCCAGCCGGTCTTGACCAGCCGGAGGTTCTCTACGAACGGCCTGCGGGTGAGCAGCCGCTGAGCGTTCTCTATGTGGAGGACAAGCGGCATCAGCGGACGTTTTCTCTGAGAATTACCCAGCTGCCTGCAGTCCGGGTGCCGGGGGACAGTACCAACCTGATCATTGCGGTAACACAGCGCAATGCGGACGGAAGCTCCTTCTCCTACAGCCTCGGCAGAGGGGACCCGCCCCTTGAGAATATTTACGATGTACGCCTGA
>CAYSRK010000080.1:0-8954 GCA_964433385.1 uncultured Spirochaetales bacterium | reverse complement strand
TGAGACCCTCCTCACCTTTCTCCTGTATTACCAGCTCCATCGCCTCCCTGACCACCCGTTCGGCTCGGCGAAGATTCAGCTGCCGAGTCCAGGAGTGGATCCCGTAAGCTATAGCAGAAACCGCCGATATCACGATAGCCAGGGCTATGATGCGGGCTGCGGTTTTCCTGCGTCTGAGCGCGCGCTCATCTGCAGTCAGTTCGCTCTTTCCCTTTGAGGATGTGCTGCTGTCTCTCATTGCGTTTCTCATAGCGGCCAGTCTCTTCAGCCGGCTCCACTTGGGAACCTGGCTGAGGCATTATACTCGAGATTGAGTCCGGCATCAACGTCTCGGGCTAGATCGAGTCGGGGCTGAGCCGGTATTTCCAGCGTCCGGTACGGTACAGCAGGGCATTCCCGGCGGCTACAACGACGTTAGATGCGAACATGGCCCACCAGATCCCCTCAGGGCCCATTCCCATCACTTTTGCCAGCAGCAGGGCAAGCGGAACGCGTACCCCCCAGAGTCTGACGATGTTGAAGATCATGATCGGCTTGGTGTCCCCGCCGCCCTGAAATGCGCCGTTGACTACGGTGAACAGGCAGAAAAAGATGACAGACAGTGAGACTATCCTGAACAGCTGGGTTCCGTAGGCAATTACCTCCGGATCGGAGATAAAGAAAGTGGTGACCCTGTTGCCGAAGAAAAAGGTCATTGACATGCCGAGCGTAACGAATACAAAGATGGAAATGGATCCGTACTTGACCACCCGCTCAGCGGATCGTTCATCCCGGGCGCCAAGGCTCTGCCCGACAAGCACCGCGGTTGCCTGGCTGATTCCCTGGGCCGGCATGTTAAACAGGCCGATAATCCGATTGCCGACGCCGAAGGCTGCAATGACCGGGGCTCCAAAGGTGTTGACCACTCCCTGCAGCACGGAAAAACCCAGGGCTGATAATCCCCCTCCAAATGCCGAAGGCAGCCCTATGCGCATTATCAGCGACCAGGCTTCCTTGGTTGGCTTCAGGTAACGGCGGCGGATCCTGATACCCTTTTTGCCGGAAAAGAGAATGTAGAAGGCCAGGAACATATTCACTGCGCGGGATATGACCGTCGCTATAGCCGCTCCTGCAACGCCGAGCATGGGAAAAGGTCCGATACCGAAGATCAGAAGGGGATCGAGAATGATATTGAGCACAACGGTAACGATCTGGATTTTCAGGGGAGTAACGGAATCTCCGATACCCTGCAGCGTAGCCCGCAGGACGAAGGACATGAACATGAACGGCATCCCGAGAAAAATAATTTTCAGGTAGAGAGCTACCACGTCAAAGATTTCCTCCGGAACCTGCATGGCACGCAGAATGGCCGGAGTTCCGACCAGACCGGCTGCCATGATCACGAAGGAGGTGAGAACCAGAATGCCGAAGGTCTGGCTCACGTAGAAGTCAACCCGGTCCAGGTCTCCCTTACCCTTCGCCTGGGAAATTAGCGTGGTTCCCGCCATGGAAAACCCGCTTCCGAAGATGATCATGAAAAATATGATGCTGAAACTTACGGACGGGGCAGAAAGGGCTTCGCTGCCGAGCTTGCCGAGAAAGTAGGTGTCAGCGAGGTTATAGAGAGTCTGGAGAAGGTTGGACCCCATTATCGGCAGCGCCAGAGTCAGCATGTGTTTAAACAGGTTTTTGTCTTCTATCTTGAACAGAACAGTTGCCTCCGCGACATGAACAGCCGGACTCTTCCGCATCACGCACCTCTGTTGCCGCGGCTTGAGACCCCAATTGCCCATCCTACAGCATTACGCACAGGGCAACAAGCACCCGTACCGGGAAAACGCAGCCGATGAGCACAAGTGTTTGGTAGTCACAGAGCAGCTGTTCGTGCTACTATATCCGCGTCCGCACCCCGCCGCGCTCTGCGGCAGAAAAGACACAGCGGCATACGCGCGCAATACAGGGAGAGGCTCTCTATGGCTACAGAAGAACCGGCGGCTGCAAGGCCGAAACATTTCATTGAACGCATCATTGAGGATGACATTGCCGCAGGGAGAATGCCTGACGGGATTGTCACCAGATTCCCGCCGGAACCGAACGGATATCTGCACATAGGACATGCAAAGGCAGTCTGCCTGAACTTCGGTCTGGCCGAGACCTACGGCGGCCGATGCCACCTGCGTTTTGATGACACCAACCCCGCTAAGGAGGAGGTGGAGTACATAGAGTCCATCAAAGAGGATATCTCCTGGCTTGGTTTCTCCTGGCAGCCGCACGAGTACTACGCTTCTGATTACTTTGATACGATCTATGAGATTGCTGAAAAGCTCATCAGAGAAGGTAAAGCGTATGTGGACAGCCTCTCGCCCGATGAGATCCGTCTTTATCGGGGCACGCTGACGGAACCGGGCAGGGAAAGCCCCGACCGCAGCCGACCGGTCGAGGAGAACCTTCGGCTTTTCGGGGAGATGCGCAGCGGCATGCATGAGGACGGTTCCTATGTTCTGCGTGCAAAGATTGACATGAGCTCGCCGAACCTCAATATGCGCGACCCCACCCTATTCAGAATTAAGAAAATACAGCACCACCGTACCGGAGACACTTGGAGCATATACCCGATGTACGATTTCACCCATCCGCTATCCGATGCGATTGAGGGAATCACCCACTCCATCTGCACTCTTGAGTTTGAAGATCATCGTCCTCTCTACGACTGGACAATTGCCAATTCGGGACTTCCTTCCGTACCGCACCAGTATGAATTTTCCCGGCTCAACCTCAACTACACGGTGATGAGCAAGCGGCTGCTGCTGAAGCTGGTAAAAGAGGGCCATGTCAACGGTTGGGATGATCCGCGCATGCCGACCCTCTCAGGCATGCGGCGCAGAGGATACACTCCTGAGGCAATCAGGAAATTCGTGGAGCTTACCGGAGTCGCCAAGACGGTGGGAACCGTCGATATCGCCCTGCTCGAGCACTGTCTCCGTGATGACCTCAATGCGAGAGCCCAAAGGCTCATGGTTGTCCTTGATCCGTTGAAAATCATCATTGACAACTACCCCGATAATCAGATTGAGTATTTTGAAGCGGAAAACAACCCGGAGAACAGCAAAGACGGCACCCGGCAGGTTCCTTTTTCCCGAGAGCTCTACATTGAGCGTGAGGACTTCCTGGAGAACCCGCCGAAGAAGTATTTCAGGCTCCATCCCGGCGGTGAAATCCGGCTGAAACATGCGTATTATATAACCTGCACCCGTGTTGAGAAGGAAGGGGACAGGATCACGGCTGTGCACTGTACCTATGATCCGGAATCACGGGGGGGGACAACGGCTGACGGACGCAAAATACGGGGAACCAGCCATTGGGTAAGCGCCGCTCATGCGGTTACATGTGAAGTAAGACTGTACGACAGGCTCTTCACAGCCGAAAGTCCGGGGAGCAGGACCGGTAATTTTCTCGACGACATCAATCCCGATTCAATCCAGGCTCTCACCGGCTGTGCGGCGGAACCTGCCGCCGCTGATGTTTCCTGCGGCGACTACCTTCAGTTTCTCCGTACAGGCTACTTCTGCCTCGATCCGGACTCGCAGTCCAGCGGAAAGCCGGTATTCAACCGTACGCTCCCGCTGCGGGATTCCTGGGAGAAACTCAAGAAGAAGATGGGACTGACGGAATAGAACCGGTTCCTACCGGCGTCTTGCCTGCTGCGTGAGCACCCAGCACCTGTGCGGCAGACGGCTTGTGCTGTATCCGGGAGGAATTGTTTCCCGGGTGATATCCTTGACGGCAAAACTCCGGACTGCTTCCCGGCTGAACCTGAAAGAGTTCAGATTCGTGGAGAAGAGAATCGCACCCTCAGGGGATAGTATTCGGCGGATCATCTCAATGTATCTGCGGTAATCACGCTGCACGTTGAACGTACCTTCGACTTTTCTGCTGTTGGAGAAGCTCGGCGGGTCTAAAATGACAAGGTCAAAACGCTCACGCGCTCTGGCGGCTTCTTCGAGGTAAGTGCCGCAGTCCAGTTCGGCAAAGCGGTACGCCGGTCCGCTGTATCCGTTAAGTTCCATGTTCTCCTTCGCCCACTGCAGGTAGCTGGCCGAAAGATCAACCGATACGACTTCGGAAGCCCAGCCTGCGGCAGCGTAAACGCTGAAGGACCCGGTGTAGCTGAAGAGATTCAGGACCCGTCTGCGCGGAGACTCGGCCCGGACCAAAGCCCGGGTAAGCGAGTGATCGAGAAACAGCCCGGTATCCAGACCGCAGCCGAGCTTGACAATAAATTTCAGCCCATGTTCCGTCACTTCGCATGTATGGGGCCTGCCGCAGGGTTCAGTAGGCAGCGTGTTGCTGCCCCCCTTCTCCCTCCGGGTATAGACGGTATCTTCCGGCCTGCGATAAAGCATTGAGGCGGCGGTACGGATCAGTTCATCTGCCTTCGGCTCAGCTGGGAGGCTGTCCTCTCTGTAGTCGCTTATCAGCAAAGAGGAGGAATAGATATCGACGGTTAGCGGAAGCTGCGTCAGCTGCCGGTCGTAAACACGCATACAGGTGCTCTCAACCTCACTGGAGTATCTTCGCACCTCGAGGTAGTACTTTTTCAGCAGCCTTCCGAATTCACGTACTGTCTGGTCCATATCCCGTTCTCCCGCCGGTCAAAGCATAGGGACTCAGCACCCGGCTGTCAATGCTGAGCCCTGCAACACCTGAAGCTGATATGCATGGAATCATAGCTTTTACGTGCTTTCTCATTGTATAAACGATGCTTTTTGACTACTCTTGGAGAAGTTGGTCATTACAACAGCATGTTTTCGGTGTATGATACCTTCAGGTACCGCAGATTTCAGACCGGCACAGCGCAGGCTGCCGGCATTTTGACAGGAGCAACAGCATGGATGATGATACAGTAGAATTTCTGCAGAGTCTTGAACGTGAAAACGGCGGCCCCATTCAGTTTAAGACGTATGCGGTCATAACCGGCTTCAGAGGATACAGCCCGGTCCCGAACCAGCTGCCGGTCAGCGGGCTGCTGTATATTATCAATGACCGCCTGTATTTTGAAGATTTTGAAAAGCAGCCGTCGGTATTCGGGATAGTCATGCCGAAAAAGAAGAAAGTATACGAGAAGTATAAAACGAGTATCGGTATCAGGGATATCACGCAGGTCAGTACGGTCTCCAGCTCAGCTGCCCGGGCGGCTTCATCCGGAAAAATCGCAGTTTCCGATGTTCAGGAGGTTTCCGGCCTGAAGAAACTGCTCTTTCAGACCTCGGTATGTCTCAAGTTCGGCAGCGCCCAGGCGTGGTTTATGGAGGTGCTTGATGACCGCCAGCTCTCTGCGGCTGTGAACAGAGCCCGCCAGGAACTCGGGTAGCCGAATCAGCGTCGTGAGAATTCACCGAACAGTCCAGCTGAAAGCAGTAATAAGGAGCGGCAGAAATGAAAGCATTCAAGGCCTACGACATCCGCGGGGTCTACAACAGGGATTTCGATCGGGAAGATGTGTACAGGATCGGGTACTTCATACCTAAACTGCTCAACACGGGAAAGGTCCTCATCGGCCGGGACGTCAGAAGCTCTTCAGAAGAGATATTCTCTGCCCTCTGTGCAGGTATAACTGATTCCGGTGCCGATGCGGTTTCCTTGGGACTTGCAACAACGCCCATGGTCTACTATGCCACATCACGGCTCGGATTCGACGCTTCTGTTCAGATAACCGCCAGCCACAATCCGAAAGAGTATAACGGGATGAAAATTTCCAGAACCGATTCCCTTCCGGTAGGAGGGGATTCGGGTCTGAAGGAGCTCGAGCGGATGTGCCTGACAGAACCGGTGGTACCGGCAGCCGGGGAGAACCGAGGCAGAGTTATTGAAACCGACATCAAAGAGGATTATATCACCTTTCTGAAAAAGTATGTTCCGTCTGAGCTTACCCTGAAGCTGTCAGTTGACTGCTCAAACGGCATGGCCAGCCTGCTGATCAAAGACCTGCTGGGAGAGAAACCGCACTATCTCTTCGATACCCTCGACGGAACATTCCCTAACCATGAACCCAATCCGCTTGAGGAGGAGAATGTTGCCCAGCTGAAAGAGGCGGTCCTGAGCACCGGCAGCGACATCGGTCTCATCTTTGACGGGGACGGCGACCGCGTTATGTTTGTTGATGAACGCGGAAGATTCATCCAGCCGGATATTATAACCGCCGTGCTGGGTGATGTTCTGCTGAAAGAGAAAAACGAATGGGTCATTCAGGATATCAGGACATCCCGCTCAGTGACTGATTACCTCGAAAAGCTCGGTGCTCAGGTCTGCACCTGGAAGGTCGGACATGCATTTGCGAAGCTTAAGATGCGGGAACTGAACGCCGCATTCGGGGGAGAGCTTGCCGGTCACTACTATTTCAGGGATTTTTATTTCTGCGATTCGGGGATACTGGCTGCGCTGATAGTCCTTCAGGCAGCTGAAGAAATGAGGAGAAAGGGAGTTACCTTCTCCTCCTACATTGATTCCATCATCACCTACGCCTCATCGGGTGAAATAAATTTCAGGATAACCCGCAAAGAGGAAGCGATGGAGGCTTTGAAATCGATATTCACTGCGCGATACACCCCGGTCCGCATACTCGATATTGACGGTTACCGGATTGAATTTGACTCCTGGTGGTTCAACGTCCGTCCCTCCAATACCGAGCCGTATCTGAGACTGGTTGCAGAGGCAAGTGACAAGGAACTGCTCGATAGCAGGCTTACGGAACTGAAGGCTGTCCTCAATGAGTTTTCATAGCGCTGCAGAAGCATCAGAAGATTGCGACAGTCGAATACTTGACGGGAGCGGATTATGAAGATTCTCTTACTGGGCGGAGCCGGGTACATCGGCACGCACGTGGCGCTGGAGTTTCTCAGCAGGGGGGACACTGTCGGCGTATACGACAACCTCAGCTCAGGACTCGAGGAAAATATTCTTCCCAGCTGCATGTTCTACCACGGCGACATTCTCGATACCCGCCGCCTCAATAAAGTATGCGCTGAGGGATGGGACGCAGCTGTTCATCTGGCGGCGTTCAAGGCTGCCGGCGAGTCAATGACCAATCCTGCCAAGTACTCCGTGAACAATATTACCGGATCTCTGAATATCATAGTAGAGTGTTTGGCTAACAGCATCCCCTACTTCATCCTCTCCTCCTCAGCTGCAGTGTATGGTTCCCCTCGGTATGTCCCTATAGATGAGGAGCACCCTGTCGAACCGGAAAATTACTACGGATATACCAAGCTGGTCATAGAACGTAATCTCGAATGGTACCATCAGCTCAAAGGGCTCCAATACGCCTCTTTGCGGTATTTCAATGCCGCAGGATATGACCCGGATCAAAGGATGTCCGGACTTGAAAAAAATCCTGCCAACCTGATCCCGGTGATAATGGAGACCGCCTCAGGTACCAGGGAGCGTCTGGAGATATTCGGGCGTGATTACCCGACGCGGGATGGAACGGGCGTCAGAGACTATGTTCATGTCACCGACCTGGCTGCCGGGCATGCTGCTGCTCTGGACTTCATCGTTTCCAATAATACAAGCATCACGGTCAATCTCGGGAGCGAACGGGGTATGTCAGTACTTGAAGTCCTCGAGGAGGCAAGACGGATAACCGGGAGGGAAATACCCTCAGCTGACCTCCCGCGCCGGGCAGGCGACCCGCCGGAGCTCGTTGCCTCTTCTGCAAAAGCTGAAAGGCTGCTGGGCTGGAAACCCCGCTTCAGCGACCTGCACACTATACTGGACACTACCTGGTCGGCTTACAGAAAGCATTCGGTGTAATACAGATAGAGATGAAGCGCCCGCCATGTCCAGCCCCGGTGATGAAGTCAGGCATTCCGCTGCGGTGCGGGGCAGTTTTTTTACCAAACAGATTGACATGCCTGTAGTTATTGTGTAGAGTTAGCTCCGTTATTCAGGAGCATATCCTGAAATCTTCATTCCCCTGTAGCTCAGTTGGTAGAGCGGGTGACTGTTAATCACTAGGTCGGCGGTTCAAGTCCGTCCGGGGGAGCTTGATGCAGAGCTGAGAACGTATCCGCGGTCTCAGCTTTTTTTTGCTTTGCCCGTTAATGCTGCCGTTTCACCGTATAATTCTGTAACTTTACCCTCTCCTGATAGTTTCTTTACAAACTGCCGGAAATTCCTCAGCTCCTCTCAGAGGAGAGGAGGAGTGTTCTTACAGACAGGTCAGAACTACAATGGGAATGCTGCTTGTGTTTGAAGCCGAACCATCGGCTGAACTGAATGTGTTGATTATCAGCAGGATTGCGACTGCTTTCAAGACCGCAGCAGCTGTTATTTCAGCGGAACGCTGAGGGAGGGCTGCTTAAAGGTAAAAGTGCTTACAGAAACCGTCTCCTGAGTGTTTTTAATCCGACCGGCATAGGATTGGACCGGAAGACAAGCTGCCTGGAATTTACCAGCCCGTCAGACGCATCTTCGGTTTTTTGCTCAGCATTAAGATGTGTTTCCGGTGTTTTTTCTCTTTTCCGCTTAACGTGCGGAATGTCTACTTTCATATTTTAAACTATCTGCTGTATCTGTAGAAACCAGTCCTGAAAAAAGTCTTTCATGCTAAATTCAAATTTGTTTATGGCAAATTATAGTGTACGAGTAGTTTATTTTATGCTATAGTTGTGATGTTCGAGTGGACATAGATAATAGTTGATTGAGGAGGGAACAAGTGAAACGTTTTTCAAAAGTTCTTCTTAGCCTTCTAACAGCTGCTTTCATAATATTTATGGTGACAGCTTGTGCGACTCAGCCCGCCCCTGAGGTTGATGTCGTGGAGGAACCGGCAGAAGATATAGGAGAACCTGCTCCTTTGGAAGATGAAGCAGAACAGCTTGCTGCTGAAGAGGCTGAACGTATAGCGGCTGAAGAGGAAGCTGCCCGGCTGGCTGCTGAGGAGGCTGCGCGTAAGGCGGCTGAAGAGGAAGCTGCCC
>CAYSRK010000079.1:0-2236 GCA_964433385.1 uncultured Spirochaetales bacterium | reverse complement strand
GCAATTATTTTTAGTCTATACACAAGAGGTTATAGTAATTTATTACAGAGTATAAAGTTAGAGATATTTTCAGGCTTTGCTTAATAAACTCACGCTAGGGGTTTCATATGAGAGCTCAGCTCAGCATCGGCCGGACAGTCAGAATTCTGATCCTTATAACCGCTGTCCTGGTGGTTCTCAGCGTCCTCGCCAACCTCTCCACCTTTGTTCTCGGGCATGGGAACCTTCTCGGTCTCATACCGAAATTCAACATGGACAAAGAGGCCAATATCCCTACCCTTTTCTCCGTACTGCTGCTGCTCTTCTCAGCGATGCTCTTCTATACCGTCGGCAGAACGGTTGATGCGGCGCATCCTCCGATACGGCGCAGGTATACGATCCTTGCCTTCATATTCCTCTATATAGGAATAGATGAGTTTGCCACGCTCCATGAACTTCTGATCAACCCCCTGCGCGCATTCGGGAATTTTTCGGGGGTGCTGCACTTCTCCTGGGTTGTTGCGGCAATACCGCTTCTGCTGCTGTTTGCCCTCTATTACGTAAAATTCTTCTTAAGCCTCCCCCCCGCACTCAAACGGGGGCTCTTCGCTGCCGGTGCGCTCTACGTGGGGGGAGCTCTCGGAATTGAGATGGCTGGAGGCACGTATGCCTCTGCATATGGAGAGCTGAATCTTACCTACGGGCTGTTAACCACGTTCGAAGAGACGCTTGAGATCGTAGGGCTGATCGTGCTCATCCGCACCCTTCTGCGACAGCTGTTACATTCCGAAGCGGGATACGAGGGGATTGAATCTCTGCAGGTAGAACTGAAACCGTAACGTCGGGGACAGCGCAGCGAAGCTTACTGTGAAACAGCATTTGCGGCAGACAGCTTCCCGCGTTATACTATGCCTTTCCAGAACCGAAGCTTACATATGTTTTACCTGAGGAACTGATTCAGAACGGGAGAGTAAATTCAGGGATTCCAGCCTTCCGGCATGGTACCCCAAGGAGTGGAGAAAACTGAGATGGTTATTAGTATCAACCGAACCCCAGCTGTGAGGACTCTTATCGTCATTTCCGGCATTCTTATCGGCCTGAACCTGCTTACGATAGTCTCAACCTACGTTTTTGGGTATGGGCGAATCTACGGGCTCATTCCCTTGCTGAGCCTTGATAAGGAAAACAACATTCCCACGACGTACGCGTTCATACTGCTCGTTATCTCCGGACTCCTGTTTCTCCTGATCGCGAATATAAAGAGATTGGAGCGTGATGCATCAGCGCGGAAGTTTCGCTTCCTCGGTTTCCTGTTCCTCTATATCGCAGTCGATGAGATTTCCAGCCTGCACGAACTGCTGACCGAACCGTTGAAGGATCTCTGGCACTTTGAGGGCATCTTCTATCATGCCTGGATAGTTGTAGTTATCCCGCTGCTGGTGCTGCTTACCGTATACCTCTGGCGCTTTTACTTCGCTTTGCCGAAAGAGTTCAGGATCAGGCTGGCTGCAGCAGCCGTGATTTTCCTCTCAGGGGCACTCGGTTTCGAGATTCTTGAGGGGTTGTACGCTTCGAACCACGGAAGGCTGAATGCAGTTAATGCCTTGCTTGCAACCGTAGAAGAGAGCCTTGAGCTCTTCGGGGTGATCATCCTGATTGATTCGCTGCTGCGGTTCATCGTCAGTCTGCAGAAAAACGGTACCGTGAAACAGATACGGATTACGTTCACCTGATACTTGGACCACAGGACACTGGTACAATTCGAGATACTTCTGCAGCAGCCTGCGGGTGCGGCATCTTTTTTTCACGAGTCGCGCCTGTAGTGAAATATTCTGCCGGCCCAAACTGATCTGTCCTCCTTCGGAGAATGGAGCACTTACTTGAACAGGATTATGGAGGAAGAGCCGGGTGAACGGTGAACATACGGGAAAACACAGGGCGGGAGACAGCGGGGCCCGGTCTCTCTGCCGCAGGCTGCCGTTTTACTACGGCTGGGTTATTCTCGGGGCCGGGGCGGTCGGGACGCTCGCAAGCATACCGGGACAGACAATGGGGGTGTCGGTCTTTACCGACCATCTTATCGGTGCCCTGCAGGTTTCAAGGGTAGGGCTCTCTACCGCCTATATGGTCGGAACGTTGGGCAGCGCACTGATGATTCCCTTCGCCGGCAGACTGTTCGACCGATTCGGGGCTAAACGCACTACGGTGACGGCGGGGTTTTTTTTCCCCCTCTTCCCCCTCCTTTTCCCTTTTTTTG
>CAYSRK010000078.1:0-2458 GCA_964433385.1 uncultured Spirochaetales bacterium | reverse complement strand
GCCGTATGCAGTCCGTTATCCGCACAGTCAGCAGAAGAGCTGCTGCAGCTGCACCAGCAGTCCATTGATATGATATGGCTGATTATCGCTGCGGTGTTGGTTTTTTTCATGCAGGCAGGCTTTGCCATGGTCGAGATTGGTCTGACGCGGGCTAAGAATGCCGGGAACATCATCATGAAGAACCTGATGGACTTCTGCGCGGGTGCGGTGGTTTTCTGGGCTGCGGGATGGGCTCTGATGTACGGAAGTTCAGCAGGCGGCTTTGCGGGCACGACCGAGTTTTTTCTCAAGGGAGCCGACCCTGTCCTCTTCCGCGACTGGATGTTTCAGGTTGTCTTTGCCGCTACTGCCGCAACAATCGTCTCCGGGGCTATGGCGGAGAGAACAAAGTTTTCTGCCTACCTCATCTGCACGGTTTTCATCTCCGGGCTCATCTACCCAATCAGCGGACACTGGATCTGGGGCGGGGGCTGGCTTGCTGAGATGGGTTTTTATGACTTTGCCGGTTCTGCGGCCGTTCATGCCGTCGGCGGATGGGCTGCCCTGGCGGGAGCTCTAACGCTTGGCCCGCGTATCGGCAAGTACGTCCGGGTCGACGGCAGGACAACAGTTCGCGCAATCCCGGGCCACAGCCTGACGCTTGCGAGTCTCGGGGTATTTATCCTCTGGTTCGGCTGGTACGGCTTCAACGCCGGATCAACCCTGAGCGGCACAGATTCAGCTATCGCTTCAATTGCCGTAACGACCACCCTCGGAGCCTGCATGGGTACTCTCGGATCCATGGCTCTCTCCTGGATGCTGTTCGGCAAACCCGATGTTTCCATGACGCTCAACGGAACCCTTGCCGGGCTGGTCGGCATTACCGCCTCTGCGGCAGCGGTCAGTCCCCTCTCCGCCTGCGTGATCGGTCTCGTGTCGGGCCTTCTGGCAGTTCTCTCGGTCGAGTTCATTGATAAGGTGCTTACCGTTGATGATCCTGTCGGCGCGGTATCGGTGCATGGGGTCTGCGGAGTCTGGGGCACACTCGCCGTGGGATTATTTGCCGACACGAATGAGATTTCCGGTCTCTTCTACGGAGGCGGATCTTCTCAGCTGAAGGTGCAGTTCATCGGAGCGGCGGCAGTTTCGGCCTGGTCGCTGGGAGTTTCCCTGCTCCTCTTTCTGCTGGTAAAGGCTGCAGCCGGCCTGCGGGTTACCGAGGATGAGGAGCTGTCCGGGCTCGATATAAGCGAACATGGGTGCGAGTCGTATTCCGGTTTTCAGGTGTTCACCACAATGTGACATGGGCATGGATAGATAGGAGTGAAGTATGAAGTTACTGATCGCATACGTTCAGCCGAACAGGCTCACTGCAGTCAAGCAGGAACTGTACCGGAGAGAGATCTACAAGATGTCGGTTACCAATGCCCTCGGGTGCGGCCAGCAGAAGGGTTGGACCGAAACCTACCGGGGAGTGGAAATCGAGGTGAACCTCCTGAAGAAGGTCCGGATCGAGATTGTCGTAAACGACGAATTCGCCGCCGCAACCGTTGAGGGAATCATCGCCGGAGCGAAAACCGGCAGAATCGGGGATGGAAAGATCTTCATCCTGCCGGTTGAGGAGGTAATCCGCATCAGAGACGGCGATACCGGATCATCTGCCGTAGGCTAAGCGGTGTACAGGTTCAGTCCTGACTCTTAGGCCGATAGTGATGCGAGACGATGATGTCGTTGTCGGTCACCTGATTGTCCGCTCTCGTATTGGAGTGAATGAGATCCAGGTCTGTCGGTGAAAAGGGGGCTTCAAGCTGCGCCTGGCTGAGAGTCCTATAGACCCCCAGTTTGTTGTGCACGACCGTCATCCCCGCATACTCATAATCGGGGATCGGGAGAAGCCGGCTGATCCAGCCAGGCATCCTTACCGTTGTCCTTGAGCCATTTCCGCCTGGGCTCATCGGGAGATGAGTTCTGGGGCCCGGGATCGCCGACGGCGAAGAGGCCGGTCTTCTTCCCCTCCTCTTCGTACATGAAGCGGTTGATATCCACCCCTTCAGTCATGTGGGAGGCATCGTCAATGGAGCGGCTAGAGTCAACCGTCGAATCGGGGAAGTACTCCCAGCAGCCTTTCACGTCGGATGAGCTCATCCGTCGGGGGCGTTAATCAGGGTAATGGTTCCCCTGAAGGGTTTCCAGTAGTACATGCCGAGCGGTTCCCGCTGCCTGAGCTGCAGGCATCGGCTACCATCAGCAGAAACTGGCCGTTGAAATCCTGGGACGGAGAAGAGCTTCGATACGAAGCGGGGCTGCCCGGCTGTGTCATTTGTAGTCCGCGCGGGACTCTTTGCCAGGCGTACCTGCGTGCCCGTATCAAGCGTTTTGCCGATAATCAGGAAGGTGGCGTTGAAATCCCGGCTGTCGTCGTGCTCGAATTCAAACGCCTCAACTTCTTCACTGCCGGTAACGGTGAAGATTTCATCCT